>CAYWHO010000040.1:0-5208 GCA_964458195.1 uncultured Arenimonas sp. | reverse complement strand
TGGTGAACAGGCATTCCTTCCTGCAGATCGACGTCTTCGCCGAACGCCCGGGCGCCGGCAATCCGCTGGCCGTGGTCTTCGGCGCCGAAAGCCTGGACGACACGCAGATGCAGGCGATCGCCGCCTGGACCAACCTCGCCGAAACCACCTTCGTGCTCGCCCCGACCACGGCCGAGGCCGACTACCGCGTGCGCATCTTCACCACGCGCAAGGAGATCGCCTTCGCCGGCCACCCCAGCATCGGCACCGCGCGTGCGGTGCTGGAGACCGGATTCGCCGCGGCGCGCGAAGGCCGTCTGCGCCAGGAATGCCTGGCCGGCGTCCTGCCCGTGCGGGTGGAAGGCAAACCGAACGAGCCGACGCTGTCGGTGCGCGTGCCGCGCTCGCGCATCGTGCGTTACGCCTCCGCGCAGGATGCTTCGCTGCAAGCGGCCTTGCGTTCGGTGGCGCGAGGCGCGCTGGCGCCGGCCGTGGTCGAAGGCGGACGGCGCTGGTGGCTGGCCGAGCTGGCCGACGAAGCCGCGGTGCGTTCGATGCGCCCCGATTTCGGTGCCATCGCCACGCTGGCCAGGGAAACCGACAGCCTCGGCCTGTGCGTGTTCGCGCGTTGCGCGAACCAGCCTTATCAACTGGTCGTGCGTGCGTTCCCGCTCGGCGTCGGCATCGATGAAGACCCGGCCTCCGGCGCCGCCAATGCCGCCATCGCCGCCTTCCTGGAAGAGTCCGGCGCGCTCGGCGCACTGGGCTCGCGCTATCGCGTCAGCCAGGGCCGCGAGATCGGCCACGATGCGGTGCTGGAATTGAGCATCGATGCCGAACGCGAGGTCTGGGTCGGCGGCCGCACGCAACCGGTGATCCGCGGCACCCTGGACTGGCGCTGACGACGGCGCCTAGCGGCCGAGGAACTGCAGCAGGTTCCCCTCGGGATCCTTCAGCTGGAACATGCGCAGGCCGGCACTGCCGGGCTCGCCGAGCGGTAGCGAAAATGTGGCGCCCTTCTCCTGCAGTTCCCGCTGCAGCCGGTCGATGTCGCGTACGACGAAGCCCGCCTTGAAGAAGCCATGGATGCGGCTTGCGCTCGTGGCTGCGGGATCGACCTCCAGGCGCGCCCTGGCCTCCGGCAATTGCAGCAGCTCGATCAGCGCGCCTTCGCGTTCGAGCAGGGCGAAGCGGATGCCGCGCTCGGCAACGTCGCGCTGTTCGAGGATCGCGAAACCGAGCACGTCGCGATACCAGGCGACCTGACGGTCGAGGCTGGCGACCGACAAGGCCATGAAGGCGCCTTCGCGCGCCGTTTCCGCGGCGGGAATCGGCGTTGCCGCCACGGCCGGCAGAGAAAGCGGAAGCAGCGCGCAGGCGAACAAGACCCGGCGGACAACGAACAGGATCATCAGGGTTCTCCCGGAAAATGGGCGGCGGGACGAAACATCCGGCCGGGCCATGATGGCGGACAAGCGCCAGGCGCGCAGGTTCCCGAGGCGACCGGAATCCGGAAAGAAAAAACCCCCGGGCCGAGGCCACGGGGGTCTGCCGGCGCGCGCCGGACGGGCCGGCGCGCTTGGCGGTTTCTTCAACGGTTGTACGAGTAGCGCTGACCTTCGATCGCGTCCACGTCCACGCGCACGCGGATCGTGCTGCCCGGGTGGAACGGCGTCGTCGTGCGATAGGTCTGGCCGCCGTAACGATAGGTCACGCGATAACCGACCACGCGATCGTCGTAGCGGTCGTTGCGGCCGTAACGGTCGTCGTAGCGGTTGTCGTAACGGTCGTAGCGATCGTCGCCGACCCAGCCGCAACGCTGCACCATGCCGTTGCGGGTCGAATGCCCGTAGTAACCGAAGCCGTAACGGTCGTCGTAACGATAGCCGTCGTAGTAGCGGTTGTAGTCGTTGTAGGTCTGGTAACGGCCGTCATGGCCGTCGTTGCGGTCGATGTCGCGGCCGATGGCCGAACCGATCAGGGCACCGGCGATGGTGGCGGCCTTCTTGCCGTCGCCCTTGCCGGCCTGGTTGCCGATGGCACCGCCGACGATGGCGCCGACCAGCGCGCCTTCGCGACCGCTGTCGCGGCCGTTGCGGGTGTAGTGGCGGCTGTCGTAGCGGCCGTAGTTGCCGTAGGCGCCGTAGTCGTTGCCGTAACGGCGATCGTAGTAGCGGTGGCTGGCCGGCTCCCACCAGCACTCGCGGCGGCCCCGGTCGCGCGACTGGGCGATGATGGGATCGACGTCGATCACCTGCGCGGTATCGAAGCGCGGCGAACCGTTGCGGTCGTCGTAACCATAGCCGTAGCGCTCGTCGTAGCGGTCGTCCTGGACCTGGTAATAACGATCGTCGTAGCGGTCGTCGTAGCGGGCATCGCGATAGTCGGCGGACGCGCTGCCGGCGGCAGCGATCAAGGCCATCGTGAAGGTCGAAAGCGCAAGGCGTTTCATTTGTTTCTCCAGACGCCGGTAGTGGCGTGAGCGCAATCTACGAACGCGCCGGTATACGGTGGCTTAACTCAGACGGTTTTCTGAATACCGTTCAGCCAATCGACAGCCTGGGTCGCCACGTCCGCGGCGCCTCGCCCCAGCAGCGGGCCGACATGGCTGGCTTCGGGCAAACGCAGCACCCGCGCGCCTACGGCCTCGGCGAAGGCCAACGACGCGTTTTCCGGCACGTCCTCGTCCTTGCCGGAAACGATCGTCAGCACCGGACAGGCGGGCTTGGCCAGCGCGATGCCGGCGCGTGCATCGCGCAGTACCGCGGAAGATTCGTCGCGCCAACGCCGGAACGCGTACAGACAGGTCGCTTCATCGGCATCGGGCAAGGCGCGTCGCGTTCCCGCCAGGCTGGCGGTGGACGACCAGGGCACGGTGTCGCCCTCGCGAGAAAATTCGGGAAGTCCTTGTTGCCAGGGCGCCGGCGGCAAGGGATTGACCAGAACCAGCGCATCGGCCAGCGAGGCATTGGCGTAAGCCAGCAATCCGCCCAGGCTGGCGCCGACGACGACCCGCGGTCGCGGCAAGGTTTCGATGGCGGCACGCGCCTGCGCGATGTAGTCGTGCAGGCATGTCGCCGCGAGGCCCTGCGCCACCGCCTGCAGCTCCGCCGCTTGCGCCCGCCAGCCGTGCGTAGCGAACACCCGCGCCCAGACGTTCCATTCCCATCCGCCACCGCCAGCGCCGTGCAGGAAGCACAAGTGTCGCGGAGGGCAGGACGCCCGAGAGCGACCGCCGTGCAGGAAGCAGGCATGTCGCAAGCCGGGAGGGAAATCATCGCCGCGCGCGAGGCGAGACGACACGGCTTCAGACAAGCTTGGCGTCCATCGTCACCGGAATCGCCAGGGCGCGCGAGATGACGCAATTGGCCTTGGCGTTGTCGGCGATCTGGGCGAACTGCTCGGCGGTCACGCCCGGTACCGTCGCCGTCACCGTCAGGTGCGCGCCGACGGCGTGCGGGCCCGGACTGGTTTCCATCAGAACTTCGGCCTTGGTGTCGATGCGCGTCGCGGTGAAGCCGGCGTTGCCGAGCATGAAGCCCAGCGCCATCGAGAAACAGCCCGCGTGCGCCGCGGCCAGCAGTTCCTCCGGGTTCGTGCCCTTCTCTTCGCCGAAGCGGGTGCCGAAGGAGTAACGGGTGCCGTCGAACAGGCCGCTCTGCGGCGTGCTCATTCGGCCCTGCCCGGCCTTCAGGTCGCCTTCCCAATGCGCGGTGGCATAACGCTTGAAACCCATGGCCCTGCTCCCTTGCTGGATGGAAGGCCCAGTGTAGAGGCTTCCCCTTCCCCTCGCATGCCCGGCGCCACGGGTTGACCGGATGCGCATCTAGTGGAAGGCTAAACGCACGGCCCCGCGCCGCAACCCGCCATGACCGCCCGCCGAGCGCACCGCTCGGTCGGTATCGCTCCCCCGCGGACGACCATGACGGCCCTTTCCGCCCAAAACCTTGGGAGAGACGGCCTCATGTCGTACAGCACACAGCAAATCCGCAACGTGGCCCTGGCAGGCCACTCCTCCGCCGGCAAAACCACGCTTTTCGAAGCCCTGCTGCATGCCGGCGGCGCCCTCCAGACGGCAGGCAGCGTCGAACGCGGCACCACCGTGTCCGACTTCGATCCGATGGAAAAGGCGCGCGTGCATTCGCTCAACACCGCGATCGCGTCCACCGATCACGCCGGCATCCACGTGAACCTGATCGACACGCCCGGTTACGCCGACTTCCGCGGCCCCACGCTCTCGGCCTTTTCCGCCGTCGAGACCGCGCTGATCGTGGTCAACGCCACGTCAGGCATCGAACACGGCACGCGTCGCATGATGGAAGCGGCGAAGGCCCGCGGCCTGTGCCGCGTCATCGCGATCAACCGCATCGACGCCGACCCCGGCAAACTCGGCGCCCTGCTCGATGCGCTGCGCGAGGAATTCGGCGGCGAATGCCTGCCGATGAACCTGCCGGCGGACGGCGGCAAATCGGTGGTGGATTGTTTCTTCAACCCGGGCGGCGACTCGGACCTCGGTCCGGTGGCCGACTGGCACCAGAAGATCATCGACCAGGTCGTCGAGATCAACGAAACAGTGATGGGTCACTATCTCGACGAAGGCGAAGCCGGCCTGTCGGGCAGCGAATTGCACGACGCCTTCGAACAATGCCTGCGCGAGGGGCACCTCGTGCCCGTGTGCTTCGTTTCGGCGCGCAACGGCACCGGCGTGAAGGAATTGCTCGATCTGGCCGAAAAACTCTTTCCCAATCCGTTGGAAGCCAATCCGCCGCCCTTCCACAAGAACGGCGAGCCGATCCAGGCCAGCCACGATCCTAAAGGTCATGTCATCGCCGACGTGTTCAAGATCGTCAACGATCCCTTCGTCGGGAAACTGAGCATCTTCCGCGTCTTCCAGGGCACGGTGCGCAAGGATACGCAGTTGCTGATCGACGACGGCAAGAAGCCGTTCAAGGTCGGCCATCTGTTCAAGCTGCGCGGCAAGGACCATGTCGAGATCGACCAGGCCATCCCCGGCGACATCGCCGCCGTCGCCAAGATCGAGGAGATCCATTTCGACGCCGTGCTGTACGACAGCCACGACGAAGACCATATCCATCTGCAGCCGATCGATTTTCCGAAACCGATGTTCGGCCTGGCGATCGAGGCCGCGACGCGCGGCCAGGAGCAGAAGCTGGCCACCGCACTGCACAAGCTGGCCGAAGAAGACCCCAGCTTCCATATCGAGCATAA
>CAYWHO010000039.1:973-13530 GCA_964458195.1 uncultured Arenimonas sp. | reverse complement strand
CTCGTCGGCCGCAAGGTCGTGTTCATCGCCAACCTGGCGCCGCGCAAGATGCGCTTCGGCGTATCCGAAGGCATGATCCTGTCGGCCGGCGGCGACGACGGCCTGTTCCTGCTCGACGCCGATGCCGGCGCCCTGCCCGGCATGACGGTGAAATGATCCACTCGCCCTCTCCTGCGGGAGAGGGTCGGGGTGAGGGCCACGCATGACCGACATCTTCCTCGTCCTGCTCGGCGCGGCTTTCGTCAACAACTTCGTGCTGGTGAAGTTCCTCGGCCTGTGCCCGGTCATGGGCGTGTCGAACCGCCTGGATTCGGCCTACGGCATGGCAATGGCGACCGGTTTCGCGCTGACCCTGTCGGCCGCCCTGAGCTGGATGGTGCAGCACTGGCTGCTGGCGCCGCTCGGCCTCGACTACCTGCGCACGTTGGCCTTCATCCTGGTCATCGCCGGCGTGGTGCAGTTCGTCGAACTGGCGATGGCCCGGCGCCAGCCGCGCCTTTATCGCGTGCTCGGCATCTACGTGCCGCTGATCGCGACGAACTGCGCCGTGCTCGGCGTGACCCTGTTGAACGTGCAGGAGAAGCGCACGCTGTTCGAGGCCGTCTTGTACGGCTTCGGCGCGGCGCTGGGTTTCGCGCTGGTGCTGGTGCTGTTTTCGGCCATGCGCGAACGCCTGGAAACCGCCGACGTGCCGGCGGCCTGGCGCGGAATGCCGATTGCGCTGGTCACCGCCGGGCTCATGTCGCTGGCCTTCTTGGGCTTCGCCGGACTGGCGCGCTGAGATGACGGCGATCCTGATGGCATTGGCGCTCGCGGCCGGCCTCGGCTTCGTGCTGGCGCTGGTCGCGAATCGCTGGCGCGTCGGGACGGACGCCGACGCGCTGGTCGAACGCATCGATCGCGTGCTGCCGCAGACACAGTGCGGACAATGCGGTTACCCCGGCTGCAAACCCTATGCGCGCGCGATTGCGGCCGGCGACGCCGACATCAACCAGTGCCCGCCGGGCGGCGAAGCCGGCATCCGCGCGCTGGCGCGGCTGCTGGGGCGCGAAGCCAAACCGCTGAATCCGGACAATGGCGTGGAGAAGCCGCCAGTGCTGGCCCTGATCCGCGAAGCCGAATGCATCGGCTGCACCAAATGCATCCAGGCCTGCCCGGTCGACGCCATCATTGGCGCGCCGAAGGCGATGCATACGGTATTGGCGGACCTGTGTACCGGTTGCGAGCTCTGCGTGCCGCCCTGCCCGGTCGATTGCATCGACTTGGTGCCGGCGAACGCATCGGCTCCGCGAGTGTAGAAGCGATGACCGAAGGAAATCCCTGTGGGACGCAAGTCGCGATTCGGAAGTCGCGATTTACCGGCCCGTCGGCCGTTAGAAGCGACCATCGCTCCTACAAAAACGGGCGAATCAGAGGCGCTCGACCGTGTAGCCCTTGGCTTTCAGCATCGCCACCAGGCCGTCTTCGCCGAGCAGGTGCAGGCTGCCGACCACGACCAGGGTGTCGTCGGATTTCTCGCCATCGAGCATGGCCTGCACCTTCGGCAACCAGGCGCGATTGCGCGCGACGTTGATGCGCTGGTAAAGCTGCGGATACTTGTCGCGGAATTCGGTCACGGTCTTGGCGGTCAGGGCGACGTCGTCGCCGCTGCGCCAGAGGCGATGCAGCTCATCGAGATGCCCGGCGAGGTCTTCGGTTTCCTCGAGCGCCTCGGCCAGCATCTGCCGCTGTTCGTCAGCCGTCATGCTGTCGAGGGCGGCGATCTGTTCGTCGGCCGTTTCCAGGCCCTGCGTGGGCTTGCCGGCATCGGTGCTGCGGCCCATGAAACTCTGGTCCAGGCCCAGCTTGCCGTCGTAACCGCTGCGGCCCATCTCGTTCAGCGTCACGATCAACGACATGAACCAGGGCTCGAAGCGGGCGTAGTTCTGCAAGGGGACCTGGCGCTTTTCGGCATAATCCTGCAACTGCTGCCAACTCTTCGGCGTCAACCGCTGTTCCAGCGTCGTGCCCTCGGGCAGCAAGGCCGCCGCCATCATCTTGCGGGTCAGCTCGGGCGACTTCATCTCGGCTGGCGATACTTCGAACGCCACGCGTTCGGCGTCGGCGAAGGCGCCGTCCACCGCCGCCGCCACCGGGTAATCGTCCGGCTTCAGGGCGTGGAAGGAGCCGAGCAAATAGACGTGGTTGTCGGCGTCGCTGACTTTCCAGAGCAGGGGCCTGGGCGCATCGGCATTGGCGCAGGCGCTGGCGAAACCCAGCAGGCCCAGTACGAGCAATCGCTTCATGTCGTCCTCAGTGCGCCGGCGCTTCGCCGGGCTTGCGCGGTTTTTTCTCGCCGGCGGTGATGGCGATGTCCAGGCGATTCTGCAGCGGCGGCATCGGGCAGGTCGAATAGGCGGTGAACGCGCAGGGCGGGTTGTAGCCCTTGTTGAAGTCCACGATGGTCGTGCCGTCCGGGCCCGGATATTCGGCGTAGAGGAAACGCGCGGCCGCGTAGCTTTCGTGCCCGCTCGTGCGGTCGGCGTAGATCAGGAACAGGCGATGGTCGCCCTCGTCCACCGCTTCCATGGTGAAGCTCTTGCCGTCCTTCTCGAACGTGACGGTGCCGGGATTGTCCATCGGCTCGACCATGCTGAGGATGTTGACGATATCGATCTTCTGGCCGGGCGGATGCGGGGTGAACTTCGCCTTCACCCGGAAGGCGGGATCGATGTCGAAATACGGGATGCCGGCGAAACCGGTGCGCGTCGGCGACATCGCGTCGCGCACGCGCAAGGCGTACTTGTCGCCGCGCTTGATGACGATGAAGCTGGCGTCGCCCTTGTTGAAGCCGACGACGGTCGGACCGGCATCGCCGGCGTCGGCATCGGACACCAGATCCACCGGGCCGGTGGCCGGCTGGCCGTCGATGAGGATGCCTGCGTCCAGTTCCGGTCGCAGGCTCAGCTTGCCGTCCTTGGTTAGCGTCAGCATGCCGATGTTCGCCGGACCGACCGCCAGCTTCGTCCCGTTCTTGTCGCCGGAACCGATGCGCGTCGTGCCCGGCTCGATCCAGTGCATGCCCACCAGGGACAGCCAGCCGTCGGGTTTCTGCAGGCGCTGCAGGCGATCGTGCCGCCAGTCGAGGATTTCCTTGTCGTAGGCGCGCTTGGCCGCGTCCACCGCCACGCTTGCCGCCGGCGTCGGTTCGCTTCCGGAACAGGCGACCAGACCGAGGGCGACGGCCGCGGTCAACAGGGAGGCAACTAGCTTCTGGCGCATGGAATCCTCAACGTCCGCGTAAAAAGAAACGATCGAGCTCGGCCTTGCTCAGCTGAACCCAGGTCGGGCGGCCATGATTGCATTGCCCGGAGCGTTCGGTCGACTCCATGTCGCGCAACAAAGCGTTCATTTCCGGAAGGGTCAGGCGCCGGTTGGCGCGCACCGAGGTTCGACAGGCGAGATCGGCCAGAAGTTCGTTGCGCACTTCCTCGATCCGGCGGCTGTCGCCGTGCTCGCGCAGGTCGTTGATCACGTCGAGCGCCAGCACCCGGGGGTCGAGATCCGCCAGCAGGGCCGGGACCGCGCGCAGGCTCAGGCTCTGCGGGCCGCTACGGCGCAGCTCGAACCCGAGCGCCGACAGGGCCGCCGCATGCTGTTCCGCCACATCGGCTTCGCGCTCGGCCACGGCCAGGGTCAGCGGTACCAACAGCGGCTGCGAACGGATGCCCTCGCCGTCCTGGGCCGATTTCAGGCGCTCGTAGGTGATGCGTTCGTGCGCGGCGTGCATGTCCACCAGCACGAGCCCCTGTTGATTCTCCGCCAGGATGAAAACGCCGTGCAGCTGCGCCAGCGCATAACCGAGCGGCGGCGTCGCGGCTTCGTCGGTCGCCGGCATCGGCGGCGCGATAGGCGCCACGCCGTCAGCCGAAGCGGGTTCGCCATACAGGGCGGCATAGGCGGGCAGGACTTCGCGCACCGGCAGGCTCATGCTCGATTGCATCGGCGTCCAGGCACTGGCCGCCGGCGTGGCCGCAACCTCGTCGTTCGCGGTCGACAGTCCGGCGCGCGTGGACGACAAGGCCTCGTGCAGGGTCTTGAAGACGAAGTCGTGCACGAGACGGCCGTCGCGGAAACGTACTTCGTGCTTGGCCGGATGCACGTTGACGTCGACGCGACGCGGATCGAGTTCGAGGAACAGCACGAAGGCCGGATGTCTTCCGTGGAAGAGCACGTCGGCATAGGCCTGGCGCACCGCGTGCGCCACCAGGCGATCGCGCACGGCACGGCCGTTCACGTAGAAATACTGCTGGTCGGCGCTGGAACGCGACGCGGTCGGCAGACCGACCCAGCCATGCAGGCGCAGGCCGGCCGCTTCGTGTTCGATGGCGATGCACTGCTGGACGAAATCCTCGCCCAGGGCCTCGGCCACGCGCTGCAGGCGCATGTCTTCGCTGGCGATCGGGCGGTAGTGCTTGCCGGCCTTGCCGTTATGGCTCAGGCGCAATTCCACCTTGGGTCGCGCCAGGGCCAGCGAGCGCAGCCATTCCTCGATATGGCCGAGCTCGGTTCGTTCGGCGCGCAGGAACTTGCGCCTTGCCGGCACGTTGAAGAACAGATCGCGCACTTCGATCGTCGTGCCCTTCGGATGCGGATGCGGCACGACCTCGCCGCTGCGCCCGCCGTCGATCTCCAGCCGCGCGCCACGTTCCTGCGCCGCGGTTTTCGAACTCAGGGCGAAGCGACTGACCGAGGCGATCGACGGCAAGGCTTCGCCGCGAAAGCCCAGGGTGGCGACCTGTTCGAGATCGTCGAGCGAACCGATCTTGCTGGTGGCATGGCGCGAGACGGCAAGCTGCAGTTCGTCCGGCGCCATGCCGCCGCCATCGTCGCGGATGCGGATCAAGCGGATGCCGCCCTCCTCGAGTTCGATATCCACGCGACGGGCGCCGGCGTCGAGCGCGTTCTCGACCAGTTCCTTGACCACGGAGGCGGGGCGTTCGACGACCTCGCCCGCCGCGATCTGGTTGATGAGGGTGTCGGGCAATTGACGAATCATGGTTGGACAACCAGGTTTCCAGGCTCGGCCGTCCAGGCCTCACCAGGAAACCCGGCCCTCCGCTTGTCGTCTACGCAATCCTGCTGCGACGAAAAGGCCGGCCCGAACGTCCCTGTTCGGGCGCTCGCGGCGTAGCCGCTCGCCCTGCTTCGGGCGTTCTCCGTTGCGCGAAGTGAGGTCAAGTCACTTCGCAATTGCAACGGCTCACCCTCGCCCGCCGCGATCTGGTTGATGAGGGTGTCGGGAAGCTGGCGGATCGTCACGGCTTCGGGGAACTCCAAAGCCGGAATGATAGCAGCGGGGCCCGGTTTACTCCGGCGCAGCCGCGGCGATCAGCGGAATGGTCAGGCGCTCGCCCACGCGCAGCTCGTCGCCCTTCAGGCCGTTGGCCTGGCGCAGGCTGTCCAGCGCCACGCCATGCTGGGCGGCGATCAGGCTCAGGGTCTCGCCGTTGCCGACAACATGCTCGCGCGAACGCGGGCGCAGCTCGCTATGCGCGGCGTAGTAAGTGCCCGGCGGCGGCTGGTCGGTGAAGTAGTCGCGCACGCCCTGCTTGATCGCCGCCGCGAGACGCTGGCGGTAATCGGGATCGTCGAGCTTCTTCTCTTCGCCCGGATTGGTGATGAAACCGGTCTCGACCAGCATCGAGGGCACGTCGGGCGAACGCAGCACGACGAAATTCGCGCGCTCGATGCCGGGCTTGTGCGCCTTGCCGACTTTCTTCAGCGCCGCCAGCACCTGGTTGGCGACGTCGTCGGAAGCACGCATCGTCGCGCTCTGCGACAGGTCGAGCAGCACGGCGGAGAGGTTGCGATCCTTGTCGTCGAGCGAAACGCCGCCGACCAGATCCACCGCGTTCTCCTTGTCCGCCAGCCAGCGCGCCGCCTGCGACGATGCGCCGCGGGTGGAAAGCACGTACACCGAGGCGCCGCTCGCCGCCTGACTGGGCGCGGCATCGGCATGGATCGAGATGAACAGGTCGGCCTGCGCATTGCGCGCGCGCATGTAGCGCTGGGGCAAGGCCACGAAGGTATCGCTGTCGCGGATCAACACGGCCTTCATGCCGGGATCAGCATCGATCTGGCGCGCGAGTTCGCGCGCGACCGCGAGGGTGACTTTCTTTTCCTGCACGCCGGACGGCCCGCGCGCGCCGGGATCCTTGCCGCCATGCCCGGCGTCGATCGCGATGATCAGTTCGCGTTGGCCTGCGCCGATCACGTCCTGCAGCGTTTTCGCCGGCGGCGTCTTGTTGCCGCGCACGGCCGTCGCGTTTTCGTCTTGCCGGGCGACGACGGGAGCCGGCACCGGCGCCGGCGCGTCGATGCGCGTCTGCGTCGGAACGGCGAGACGGGGCGGCGACAAGGGCGTGGACGGCAGGGTCGTCGGCGCCGATACCGCCAGCATGGGAACCGGGTTGCCCGGCGCCGGCCGGTTCTTGCCCTGGATATCGACGATCAGCCGAAGCTTGCCGCCCTCGCGTTCGATGCGGCTGCTGGAGGTCGCCGGGGCGCCGAGGTCGAAAACGATGCGCAGGGTATCGGCCTCGGGTTTGCCGGTGCGCAGGTTGGCTACCAGGCCGTTCGCCGCTGGCGCCTTGAACTGCGGCGACAGGCGCGTACCCGGCAGGTCGAGCACGAGCCGATCGGGATTGGCGAGGGTGAAGAGCTTGTAGGGAGAATCGCTGCCGAGCTCGATCACCGCCCGGGTGCTGCTTTCCTGGTCCTGCAGCTGGACGGCGCGCAATTCGCCGGCCGAGAGCACCGGACTGGCCAAAACCAGGGCGACGGAGAGCATCAGCAGGGTCGGCAACCGGCACATGGCGCGGATTGAAGCACCAGCGAACGGGAATTGCAATAGCTTTTCCCTTTCAAATCCGGCACCTGGCGTCCTTTCCTAAACCTGAACTAAGAAACACCCCCGAAGCCACTGGCGGTATTCAGGCTGGCCAGCCAGGCCTGCCCTGTCTTGGTCCGGGCCTGCAGCCGGATGTCCCGCCCCGCCCCCTGGATCGCAAGCGCGATCTCAAGGTCCGGCGCCGGCAGGTGGGCGAGGCCGCGCTCGGGCCATTCGACCAGCCACAAACGCGCGGCGACCGCGAGTTCGTCCAGGCCGAGGAAATCCAGTTCCTCCGCGGCCGCAAGCCGGTACAGATCGAGATGCGCGGCTTCGCCGCCAGTGATCGGATAGCGTTCGACCAGGGTATAGGTCGGACTCTTGATCGCACCCGATACGCCGAGCCGGCGCAGCATCGCGCGCGCAAGGGTGGATTTGCCGGCGCCGAGTTCGCCGTGCAGGAAAACCACCGCACGCAAAGGCAACGCGGCGGCGAGTTCGGCGCCGAACGCTTCGGTCGCCGCGCTGTCGGCGAGGAAACGCGACTCGCTCACGACGGATTCGCCAGTCGGCGCAGATGCGGGAACAGATCGGAGGGCAGGAGTCCGCGTTCGCCGCCGATGCGGGCCGCGGCGTCGCCGGCGGCCGCGTGCAGCAGCGCGCCGTGAACGGCCGCCTCGAAACGCGGGAAGTGCTGCGCCTGCAACGCCGCGATCACGCCGGTCAGCACATCGCCCATGCCGCCGGTCGCCATGCCGGGGTTGCCGGCGTCGATGACCGCGGTGGTTTCCCCCGGCGCCGCGACCAGCGTACCGGCGCCCTTGAGCACCACCGTGCATTGGAAACGCTCGACCAAGGCATCGATCGCGGCGAAACGATCGTCCTGGATCGCATCCTTGTTCGTTCCGAGCAAACGCGCCGCTTCGCCAGGATGCGGCGTCAGGATGGCCTGCGGCAGGCCGCGCGGTTTCTGCGCAAGCCAGTTGAGCCCGTCGGCATCGAGGATGAGCGGTTTGCCTGAAGCCAATGCAGCCTCGAACAGGTCGTGCCCCCACTCGCCACGACCGAGCCCCGGCCCCACGGCAAGGATGTCAGCCTGCGCGATCAACGCGTTCAAGGCCTCGGCGGTTTCCACCGCATGCGTCATCGCTTCCGGGCGCGCCGCCACCAGGGCGGCCACGCCTTCGCGACGGGTGGCGACGCTGGCCAGGCCCGCGCCCGTGCGCAACGCCGCCTCGGCACACAGGCGCACAGCGCCGCCCATGCCGGCTTCGCCGCCGACGCAGAGCACATGACCGTATTCGCCCTTGTGCGCGTTGGCATGCCGCGGCAGCAAACCGGTCGCCAGCAATGCCGCGCGGTAGAGCCGGGCGGCCGGAGCGAAATCGGCATCGAACAGGTTTTCGTCCAACCCCAGGCGATCGAGCAGGACTTCGCCGCAGACATCGCGGGCGCGGCCGGTGTACAGGCCGCGCTTGGCCCCGACGAAACTCAGGGTGACGTCGGCGCGCACGACGATGCCCTCGGCGCGGCCGCGATCGGCATCCAGTCCGGAAGGCACATCGAGCGCCAGCACCGGCAGGCGCGAGGCATTGATGCGTTCGATGATCGACTGGCCCCCGCGTTCCGGCGCGCGCGTCAGGCCGACGCCGTAAAGCGCGTCCACCCAGACGTCGACCTCGGGCAACTCGCCATCGAAGATGCGCGTCGTGCCGCCGAGTTCGCGCCATTCGCTCCAGGCGCGACCGGCGGCGCTCGCGCGCGGCAACTCCCCGGCCGGAATGACGATCTGGACCTGGCAGCCGGCCGCCTTCGCCAGCTTCGCGACGACATAACCGTCGCCGCCGTTGTTGCCCGGGCCGCAGGCGATGCCGATGCGGCGCGCCTTCGGCCAGCGCTCGCGCAGCAGGGCCCAGGCGGCCGCGCCGGCGCGGCGCATCAATTCGTTCGCGCTCACGCCGGCCTGCGCGCTCGCATGGCGGTCCATGGCGCGCACCTGTTCGGGGCGATACAGCGGCAGCGGCGAATTCATGCCGCGATTCTATACTGGGCCATGCTCGAACCCGATCGACTCGCCGAAGACATCCGCCGCTGGGGCCGCGAACTCGGCTTCCAGCAACTCGGCATCGCCGACGTCGAACTCGGCGAAGACGAAGCCTGGCTGCGCGACTGGCTCGCGCAAGGCCAGCACGGCGAGATGGACTACATGGCGCGGCACGGCGACAAGCGCTCGCGGCCGGCGGAACTTCAACCAGGCACCCTGCGCGTGATCAGCGCGCGCATGGACTACGGCACCGGCGACGACGACGCGGCCTGGCGCACGCTGGACCAGGGCGATCGCGCCTACGTGGCGCGCTATGCCCTCGGCCGCGACTACCACAAGCTGTTGCGCGGGCGCCTGCAGAAGCTCGCCGACCGCATCGGCGAGGCAGTCGGCAAGTTCGGCCATCGCGTCTTCGTCGATTCGGCACCGGTTCTCGAACGCGCGCTGGCGCGCAATGCCGGCCTCGGCTGGATCGGCAAGAACACCTGCCTGATCAACAAACAGGCCGGCAGCTGGTTCTTCCTCGGCGAGATCTACGTCGACCTGCCGCTGCCGGTGGACGCGCCGGCCGGCGCGCACTGCGGCACCTGCACGCGCTGCCTCGACGTCTGCCCCACCGGCGCCATCATCGCGCCGAACCGCGTCGATGCACGCCGCTGCATCAGCTACCTGACGATCGAACTGCGTGGCGCCATCCCGGAGGAATTCCGAAAACCGATCGGCAACCGCATCTTCGGCTGCGACGACTGCCAGCTGATCTGCCCCTGGAACAAGTTCGCGCGTCGCCACGACGAGCCCGACTTCCGTACCCGCAACGATCTCGACCGCGCCACGCTGGCCGAACTCTTCGCCTGGAGCGAGGAAGAATTCCTGCGCCGCACGGAAGGTTCGGCGATCCGCCGCACCGGCTACGAAGGCTGGCTACGCAATATCGCCGTCGCGCTCGGCAATGCGCCGACGAGCGAAACCACGCTTGCCGCCCTGCATTCGCGCGAGCACGAGGCCAGCGACCTCGTGCGCGAGCACGTCGCCTGGGCGCTGGCGCAGCACGCTTCGCGATAACGGTGGATCAGGTCGCGGACGAAGGCGCGGCGGCGGCCGAGCCGCTCCCGTCCTTCTTGGCCAGATGCTTGCCGAACGAATACCCCGCCTGGGCCAGCGCCAGGCCGATGAAAACCGCCACCACGCCGATCAGCATCTTCTTCGCCATGATTCGAGAACCTCCGCCGGACTGGCAGCCATTGCAGCATCGGGCGCAGCCCGATGTACGTGCAGGAAGTCAGGCTGCCGGTCGGCCGCGCCGGCAACGGGCCGGACTCAGCCCCTGCGGCGGATCTGCGCCAGCAGCTCGCGCGTGACCGGATCGGCCACGCCGGCATCGCCGGCGCCATCGAGCGCCGGCAACAACTTGTCGGCGACGCGCTTGCCCAGTTCCACGCCCCATTGATCGAAGGCGTTGATACCCCAGAGCGTGGCGAGCACGAACACGCTGTGCTCGTACATCGCCAGCAAGGCGCCGAGCGAACGCGGCGTCAGTTCGTCCAGCAACAGCAGCGTGCTTGGGCGGTTGCCGGGATAGCGCTTTTGCGCATCGTCGTTGTCGGCACCGTTGGCCAGCGCTTCCATCTGCGCCAGCAGGTTGGCCAATTGCGCACGATGGCTGTCGGCGAAATGATGCGCCGGCGTCGCCACGCCGACGAAATCGGTCGGCACGCTGTCGGTGCCCTGATGCAGGGCCTGGAAGAAACTGTGCTGGCTGGAGGTGCCGGTACCGCCCCAAAGCACGGGCACCGTCGCGACGTCGACCTGACTGCCGTCCGGGCGCACCGATTTGCCCAGGCTCTCCATCACCAGTTGCTGCAAATACGCCGGCAGCAGGGCGAGACGCTCGTCGTAAGGCATGACCGCGTGCGTATCGAAGCCCAGGCCGTTGCGGTTCCAGACCAGGCTCAGCGCATGCCAGCAGGCGAAGTTCTTTTCCGGCGGCGCCGAAAGCACGTGCGCATCCATCTCCGCGGCGCCCGCCAGCAATTCTTCGAAACGCGGCATACCGATCGCCAGCGCTGCCGCGAAGCCGACGGCCGACCAGAGCGAATAGCGCCCGCCGACCCAATCCCACATCGGCAGGATGCGCTCGGCGGCAACGCCGAACGCTTCGGCCTTCGCCGGCGATGCCGTCACCGCGTACAAGGCATCCTCGCGCCGCAGCCATCGTTTCAGCGCATTGCCGTTGAGCAAGGTTTCCTGGGTGCCGAAGCTCTTCGACACCAGCACCACGGCGGTACGGGCCGGATCGAGCTCGCGCAGCAAACGTTGCAGCGGATGGCCATCGGCGTTGTTGAGGAAATGCAGGCGGAAACGCCCCGTGCCGAACTCGCCGAGGGCGTCGACCGCCAGGCGCGGCCCGAGGTCGCTGCCGCCGATGCCGATATTGATCACGTCGGTGACGTCGGACGATTCCAACGCCGCGACCAGCGCCGACATGCGCGCGCGCGCCTCCCTCGCCTGCGCCTGCGCCGAACGCGCCGCTTCGCTGCGCCCGAGATCCGAGCGCAAGGCCGTGTGCAAGGCGGCGCGATGCTCCGAACGATTGACCGGCTCGCCTTCGAACAGCGCGCGCAGCGCCGCCGGCACGCCCGCTTCGTTCGCCATGCCGACCAGGGCGGCATGCGCCGGCCGGTCGTAACGCTGCCGGGAGAAATTGCCGTAAAGCGCGCCGACGCGAACGGAAAAATCGCGCGCCCGGGCACCGTCGGCGCCGATCAGGTCGGCGAGGCGGCTTTCGCACAAGCGCGCCGCATGCGCGCTGAGCGTCTGCCAGGAAGGAGCGATCCGCATGGGCTATCCGGTTCGGGAACGACCCCAGTCTAACCGAGCGCGAAGGCCCGGCGATGACGCGGGATCAAACGGCGTCGAACTCCAGATTGTCGATCAAGCGCGTGCGACCCAGGCGGGCCGCGATCAATGCCAGCAGGCCCGGTTCGTTCGGCGCCTTCGGACGGGACAGGTCGCTGCGCCGGATCTCGGCGTAGTCCACCGTGAAGCCGGCCATGGTCAGGCGTTGCTCGGCCTGTTCCTCGGTCATGCCGAGCGGAAGTCCCAGGGCGCACTGCTCGCGCATGAACTGCAGGGTCTGGTAGATGAAGGCCGCCGTCTGGCGCTCGTCGCCCTGCAGGTACTGGTTGCGCGAGCTCATGGCCAGGCCGTCGGTCTCGCGCAGGGTCGGCGCCGGCACGATTTGCACCGGGAAACTCATCTCGCGGGTCATGTAGCGGATCACCTGCAACTGCTGGTAATCCTTGCGGCCGAACACGGCCACGTCCGGCTGCACCATGTTGAACAGGCGCGCGACGACCTGGGCGACGCCGTTGAAATGGCCCGGACGGTGCGCGCCGCAGAGGATGTCGGTGATGCCGGGCACGTGCATCTGCACGCAGCCGATGGTGCCGAACGGATACATCTCCTCGACGCTGGGCAGCAGCAGGGCATCGCACTGCTTCGACGCCAGGCCGGCGATGTCCGAATCGGGCGTGCGCGGGTAACGCGCATAGTCCTCGTTCGGGCCGAACTGGGTCGGATTGATGAAGATGCTGGCGACGACCTTGTCGCTATGCTGGCGCGCGAGGTCGACCAGGGCGAAGT
>CAYWHO010000039.1:0-963 GCA_964458195.1 uncultured Arenimonas sp. | reverse complement strand
CCCTGCAGCAGCTGCGGCAGCATCCCGAACTCTTCGAGATCGAAAACCACGGCGCGGCGCACGTGCCCGCCGTCGTCGGTCGCCGCATCTACGGCATGACCAGCCCGGCCGATGTCGACGGGATTGCGCGCGAGATCGACCAGGGCGAAGTGCCCCGCATGCAGGTTGCCCATGGTCGGCACGAAACCGATGCGCAGACCCTGGCGGCGCCAATCGGCCACCTGGCGGCGCAGGGAATCGACGGTTTTGTAGGTATCCATCAGGCCTCGTAACTGTGTTCGGCGGTGGGGAACTCGCGCTGCTTCACCGCGCGTACGTAAGCCTTGATCGCGCCTTCGACCGAGCCGCCCTCGGCGAGGAAATCCTTGACGAAGCGCGGGCGGCGATGGCCGCTGTTGAGCCCGAGCAGATCGTGCAGCACCAGGATCTGGCCATCGCAATCGGGACCCGCGCCGATGCCGATGGTCGGGATGTCGAGATCGCGGGTGATGTCCGCCGCCAGCGCGCTCGGCACGCACTCGAGCACGAGCAGGTCGGCGCCGGCATCGCGCACGGCGCGCGCATCGGCGCGCAGCCGCGCCGCGGCGGCGTCTTCCCTGCCCTGCACCTTGTAGCCGCCGAGCCGCAGCACCGATTGCGGCGTCAGGCCCAGGTGCGCACAGACCGGGATATCGCGTTCGGCAAGGAAACGGATCGATTCGAGCAGCACGCCCGCGCCCTCGAGCTTGACCATGCTGGCGCCGCCGCGTGCGAGCATCGCCGAGGCGGCGTCGATCGCGCGCTCGGGCGTGGCGTAACTCTGGAAAGGCATGTCGGCGATCAACAACGCCTTGCGCAATCCGCGCGAAACGCAGGCCGTGTGGTAGACGATGTCCTCCACCGTCACCGGCAGGGTGCTGCCGTGGCCTTGCACGACCATGCCGAGCGAATCGCCGACCAGGACGGCATCGATGCCGGCGGCAT
>CAYWHO010000038.1:1062-13833 GCA_964458195.1 uncultured Arenimonas sp. | reverse complement strand
ATGCGATCGACGATGGCGTCCTTCACGCGCTGCGCGGCGTAGCGCTCGTGCGTCAGGGGCCGCTCCTGCGCATCCTGCGCTCGCGGCACTCGCACATCCATGTGCGTCGGCCGGCCCGAGACATGCGCATCGACCGCCAGCGTGCCTTCCGGCGCTACATGCTCGTTCCAGTCGATCGCATGCACGCCCTGGTAGAGATCCTGCTCGTTCGCGCAATCGAATTCGGCCAGCGGCCACAATGCGCGGCTGGCCAGGCGCGATTCGAGCGCGGCGCGGTACAGCACCACCGGCTCGCCCTCGGCATTGACGCCGGCGACCGACGCGGTGGCGCGGCTCGCGCCGAGCGCGAGCATTTCGTCCACCAGCAGGTATTCCAGCCCCTTGCCGCAGGCAACAAAAAAGTTCATTGCAGCTTCTGCAGCAAACGAGCGAATTCTTCGCCACAGAATTCGACATGGCCGGCGAGACGATGGCTGTCGTTGACGAAGACCGTGTGGTCTCGGCGCACCGCGGCCCAACGCGCGACTTCCATCGCCGGAATCAGTTCGTCGTCCCAGCCGTGCACGATATGCGTCGGCACGCGGGCGGCATCGAGCCGGAAATCGTAGCCTTCGAGCTGCGTCGGCGGCGCCATCAGGAACAGGCCGACCACCGGCACCTGCAACGACACGCGAGCCGAGATGAAGGCGCCCATGCTCGAGCCGGCCAGCACCAACGGGCCCTGCACGCGCGATGCGATCTCGTGCAGGCGCAGGATGCGGCCCTGCACGTCGCCGAGCCGGCTGCGGGAAAAATCATTGTCCCAACTGCGATAGTCGGGCCGCTCGTGCGTCCAGCCCAGGGCTTCGGCGGCCTGCGACAAGGCCGTGGCCTTGGTCGCATCGGGGCTGCTTTCGAGCCCGTGCGAAATGATCACATGGCCTTTCACGCGCCGGTATCCGGCAACGAAACCACCTCATCGCCACGGCGCAACACGCCGCCTTCGAGAATGCGCGCGCACAGGCCGCCATGGCCGCGCATCGCGTTGTAACCGCCGGGGCCGAGCGCATCTTCCATGCGCGAACACGGGTCGCACTCGTCCGTGCCTTCCAGCAGAACCTCGCCGATGCGGAAGCGCCGCCCCTTCAGCGCGATCAATGGCAGGCCGGACACCACGATATTCCGCCGCAGCAAGGCCGGCGACACCGTGGCATGGCCCGACAAAGCAGCAATCGCCGGCAGGTGCTCGGCCTGGATCAGGGTGATGCCGCGCTTGCCGCTGCCGCCGGCGTAACGGTCGCCGGTGAGGCCGATGCCGGCTGTGGCGAAGGCTTCGTTCACTTCCTGCATCGGCACATCGCGTTTCGGACGCAGGCCGATCCATTCGACGCGCCCGGGGCGCGGCAGATTGGCCATCAGGCGGCCGAGCGGGGAATCGGGAGGCAGCGACATCGGGGGCTCCGGAATGCAGCGAATGCTAGCATGCGGCATGGACGCCCGCCCCCCGATCAATGCCTGGCCCCTGCCGTACGCGGAAAAGCTGGGCGAACGCCCGTTGGCCGACATCGATCTCGTGGTCATGCATTGCACCGAACTGCCGGACATGGCCATCGCCCGCGAATTCGGCGAACGCGTGCATTACGAGGCCGGCACCGGCAACAGCGGCCATTACTACATCGACCGCGACGGCAGCCTGCACGAGTTCGTGCCGCCCGATCGCATGGCGCATCACACCCGCGGCTACAACCCGCGTTCGATCGGCATCGAGATCGTCAATACCGGCCGTTACCCGCACTGGTACGACTCGCGCCACCAGGCGATGGAAGAACCGTACACGCCGGAACAGATCGACTCGCTGCTGGCGCTGCTGGCGTGGCTGCGTGAACGGATTCCGTCGCTGGCCTTCATCGCCGGGCACGAGGACCTCGACACCGACACCGTGCCGTCCAGCGACAACCCCGGCGTGCAGATCTCGCGCAAGCTCGACCCGGGCCCGAAGTTTCCATGGGAGAGGGTGCTGGAAAACTGCGGACTGAAGCGATATACGGCGGAGTAGCCTGCTTGAGCATGCAAGGGCTGTTACTAGCACTCGCGATCGGCGCCACGGCGAGCGCCTCATCGCCACCGGCCAAGTTCCCGGAATTCGACTGGAACCAAGGGACCGTGTCCGTCGTTCTCGCAACCTCGACGCCGGGCGACTGGCTGCCGGAACCTCCGGAATCGGATGAGTGCAAGAAACCAAACATCGTTTGCTGGTCGCTGCATTCCCCAATGTGGTTCCGCATCCGGGTATTGCAATTGGTCTATGGCCAAGCGCCGACGGAACGACTCGTCGTTTCGACCATGACGCACTACGGCCAACCCGAAGTCGACGACGAACGGGCGCCTCGGCTACTTCTACTGATCAGCCATCAAGGCCAGACTGTCATGCCCCTGTATTCCTACGAGCAAGCCTGGCGGCGAAGCGACGGGAAATACTATCTGCTCCTCGATAGCGACACGCCCGTCGCCTGGCTCCCCTGCGACGCCTACGAACTGCGCGAACCCATCGACGACCGGATGTTCGACGAGGCGGTCCGCAGGCCCTTGGACGATTACATGGTCGAAACGCAGCCGCAGATGTACACGAACCACGGCCCGTATGTCGCGCCGCGTTACGGCATTAGCGTGGAGCGGTTGTCCGATTTCCTGCGTGTCAGGCAACCGAGCCTGAAACAACTCCGGTGCGAGCAGCCCAAGGCCCAGGCGGAGCGCTAGTCACTGGTTCCGACACGCCCCAAAGATCGGCGGAGCCCCCGGTATAATCGGCGCATCGCCCCGGAGCCCCCATGACCCAGTCCGTCGTATCCGAACTCGTCGCCCTGCTCACACTCGAGCGGCTGGAGGAAAACCTGTTCCGCGGGCAGAGCCGCGACATCGGCACGAAGTACGTCTTCGGCGGCCAGGTGCTCGGGCAGGCGCTGTCGGCCGCGCAGCAGACGGTGGACGACGAGCGCCATGTGCATTCGATCCACGCTTATTTCCTGCGCGCCGGCGATATCGAAGCGCCCATCGTCTACGACGTGGATCGCGCCCGCGACGGCCACAGCTTCTCCGTGCGCCGCGTCACCGCCATCCAGCACGGCCAGCCGATCTTCGTCTTCGCTTCCTCGTTCCAGAAATCCGAACCCGGCGTCGAACACCAGTTCCATATGCCCGAGGTGCCGCAACCCGAGGATGTGGAACCGACGGCCGCGCCCTCGCCCGAAGTCATGGCGAAACTGCCGGCGAAAATGCAGCGCTGGCTCTCGCGCATGGGGCCGTTCGAGATGCGTCCGATCTATCCGCGCGACGAAGTAAAACCGCCGAAGCGGCCGCCCTATCAGCAGGTGTGGCTGCGCCTGATCGACAAGGTGGACGACCGCCCGGTCCTGCACCAGTCCCTGCTCGCCTACGCCTCGGATTTCTACTTGCTCGGCACGACGACCTTTCCGCACGGCATCAGCTACTACCAGCCGAACGTGCAGATGGCCTCGCTCGACCATGCGATGTGGTTCCATCGTCCGTTTCGTGCCGACGACTGGCTGTTGTATTCGCTCGACAGCCCGACCGCGCAGAACGCGCGCGGCCTGGCGCGCGGTCAGTTCTTCAGCCGCGATGGCAAACTGGTGGCCTCGGTCGCGCAGGAAGGCTTGATCCGCGTGTTGCCCGAAGACGAAGGAGCCCGCTGATGCGCCAGATGTTCACCTCGCCGCGATTGGAGAACGTCGAACGCGTGGCGCAATTGCTGACTGAGGCCGGCATCGAGAACCGCATCCAGGGCGGCCGCACCTACAAGGGCCACAGCCGCCGCCAGTTCAGCTATACCGACAAGAAGGCCAGCGAGCAGCAGGCCTCGGTCTGGGTGATCAAGTCGGACGATTACAAGCGCGCTCGCGAGATGCTGATCGAGATGGGCTTGATGGATGCCGCGAATGCGCCCACGTCCTTCGTGCCCGAAGCCCTGCAGTTGAAGGAGCGGCCGACGGACGATCCGGACCGGCGCCTGATGCGCATCAAGATCGCCCTGCTGTTCGCGCTCGGCGGCATGGCCGCCTGGATGACGGTGCGCATGTTCATCCTGCGCTGAAATGGCGCGCGTCGCAGTTCGGTGTCGAACATGAAAAAAATTCTGCTGTCCTGCCTGCTATCGCTCCCGATCCTGCCCGCCACGACGCGGGCCGAAGCGACCCCGCCCGCCGCCGTGTTCGAGCAGCTCAAGTCGCTGCAGGGCCGGTGGCGCAGCACCAAGGCCGGCAGCCGGACCACGGTCGAATACCGCACGATCGCCAACGGCACGGTGCTGGTCGAGACGTGGACGATGAGTCCGACGCGGCAATCGATGACGGTTTATGCGATGGACGGCGAACGATTGCTGGCGACGCATTACTGCCCGCAGGGCAACCAGCCGCGCCTCGTGCTGGACGGAACGGATGCGGACGGTACGCATCGCTTCGAATTTCTCGACGGCACCAACCTGCAGGATCCGGACGGTTTCCACGAGCACGCCTTCACGATCCGCCTCGACGGCGATGCCGCGTTGACGCGGCGCGAAACCTATATCGGCAATCGCGCAGCTTACGATGCCGCCAAGGACTTCGGCGACGAAGAGAGTTTCGCGCGCATCCCCTGAGCCTTCGCACGAGCGCATCATGATTCCCGACGGCTACTCGATCCTGTACGCCACGCCCTCCAACGCCGACTATCGCCGTCTCCGCCAGGAAGCGGGAATGAGCCCGAAGACGGCAGAGGCGGCGGCGCGCGGCCTGCCCAACAGCCTGTTCGCCGTGCAGGTGAAGCATGGCGGCGAAACCGTCGGCATCGGCCGGGTGATCGGCGATGGCGGTTGCCACTACCAGGTGGTGGACATCGCCGTGCTGCCGGCGCACCAGGGCCGCGGCCTCGGCAAGGCGATCATGGGCGAGATCGCGGCCTGGATCGAATCCGAAGTACCGGAAAGCGGCTACGTCAGCCTGATCGCCGATGGCGAAGCGCATGCGCTGTACGCGCAGTTCGGCTTCTCTCCGACCGCCCCCGCCAGCATCGGGATGGCGATGCTGAAAGGCCCTCGCCGCGCCGTGCCGGCCTGAATCAAGGCGATGTCACATCCCTGCCGATGACGCGTCTTGGAACAAGCACCGGTTGTCGGTGCTCGCCCCGAGGTTCGTCCGCCATGATCCGCTCCCTTCGCTCGCCGTTGCGCTACACCCTGCGCTCCGCCCTCGCGCTCTCCCTTGCTTGCCTGGCGCTCGGTGCGCTGGCGGCGAAGGCGGGCGCCGCACAGCAGCCACTGGCCGGGGACCTTGGCCTCGCCTTCGGAACGATCGGACTGCTGATCGGCCTGTCCTGCGCCGCGCTGGGGCTGGCCGCGAAACACTGGCAAGATCTGAGCGCTTGAGCCGAAACGCATGAACGCCGAAGTCCTCGAATCGATCATCGCCACCCACTTGCCCGCGGCCGCGCGCGGCGATACGGCCGCCTACGGCCGCATCGTGGCGAACTGCCAGGGCATGGTGACTTCGATCGCGCTCGCCATCGTGCGCGACGTGCCCGCCAGCGAGGACATCGCCCAGGACGCTTTCCTGTCGGCCTGGCAGAACCTGCGCAAGCTGGGCAACCCGCAGAGCTTCCTGCCCTGGTTGCGGCAGATCACCCGCAACCTCGCGCGCGATCATCTTCGTTCGCAGAAATTCCGCGCCAACCCCGAAGGCGATGTCGAAGCGCTGATCGCCGCCGTCGCCGACCCGACGCCGGGGCCGCAGGAAACGCTGGCCGAATCGCAGCAGGCACGCATCGCCGCCGACGTGATCGACGCCCTGCCGGAAGACACGCGCGAAACCCTGCTGCTGTATTACCGCGAAGGCCAGAGTTCGAAGCAGGTCGCGGTGCTGCTCGGCGTGCAGGATGCCGCCGTGCGCAAGCGCCTGTCGCGCGCGCGTTCGCAGGTGCGCGAGGAACTGCTTTCGCGTCTAGGTGCGTTCGCGCGCGACAGCGCGCCGACGGCCACCTTCACTGCGACCGTGCTCGCCGCAACGACCTTGGCCAGTCCGCCGGCGGCGGCCGCAACGGTATTGCTCACCGGCGGCGCTTTCGCCGGCAAGGGCCTGCTGAAAATTTTCCTCGGCGCGCTGGGCAGCATCGGCATCGGCATCCTGGGCGGGCTGAGCGGCATCTGGTGGGGCCTGCGCCGCTACCTGCGCGCGCCGATAGATGCGCTCGAACGCCGGCAACTGCTGCGCTACGGCTTCGCGATGAGCCTGCTCGTCGTCGGCTTCACCGTCTGCCTCGTGCTGAGCAACCACTGGCCGGGATGGCAGGCGCCGGTGCTGGTCTCGGTCGTGTACATGAGCGGCGTGATGCTGATGGCGACACGCTGGATGCCGCGCATCCTCGCCCGGCGGCATGCACAGGAAGCGGCGCGCGATCCGGTTGCGGCGCAAGCGGCGCGCAGGAAGGAGCGGCGCAATGCCTGGATCGGCTGCACGCTCGGGCTGGCCTTCGGCATCGGTGCGCTGGTCTTCGGACTGATCGCCACCGGGCGGCTTTGATCGCCGCAAAACCCGGGGCTCAGCGCGGCCGTATCGCCGGAAGATCCAGCCGCTCCATCCGGAACGGCACCGAGCGCATGCTCATGTCGCGATGCACCTGCACGGCGAAATGCAGGTGCGGTCCGCTGGAGAATCCGGTGTTGCCGGACAGCGCGATGCGCTCGCCCCGCCGCACCCGTTGCCCCGGCTCGACCATGATGCTGTCAGGGAAAAGATGGGCATAGGTCGCCATGCTGCCGTCGTCGTGCAGGATGCGCAGATGATTGGCCTTGTCGCGGAAGGCCATCGGATCGAGACCGGATTCGAAATAATCGTCTTCGAGAAAGACCACCACGCCTTCGCGCGCCGCCAGCACCGGCGTGCCTTCGGCGACGGCCAGGTCGATGGCGTAACGCGAATGCGGTTCCGAATGCGTGCGTCCCCCGAACCCCTGCGACAGTCGCGCCTTGGCCTCGGCCGGAAAGGGCCAGCCGTAGATCACGCTGTCGTCGTGCCGTGCCTGCGGATCGCCGATCAGGACGGTATAGGTGAAATCCGCCTCGCCGACCTGGGTCAGATCGGTGCCGCTGACCAGCGCGACTTCGCGCGATTCGAGCGCGGCGATGGTGAACTGCAGCGGACTCGACATCGCCACACGGGCGGCACGCACGTCGCCCCGCTCGACCTGCACGGTGACGGGCGCATGCAGGCGGTTGCGCAGTTCGAACACGGAGGCACGGATACCACGGGCGTACCGGCGCACCCGCACGGGAGAACGGGCCAATGCCCGCGCACGCCGGCTTCGATCGGCCGGCGTCGCCTCGATAGCGGCATCTTCGCCGATGGCTTCGGCCTCGGCATCGGTGCGGACCACGACATGCTCGCGCGTGGCCTGGCTCGGTCCGTCGCCGGCCGCAGCGACGCACAGGGGCAATAGGAGGACGAAGGCGAACAGTCCGCGCGGCGGGCGGTATCCGTGATGTTCGATCATGCGACCGGCGCGCGACGGCATCCCTGCGGCATGCGGCACCTCACATCGTCTGGGTCGATTTGTCCGAGTCCAGCATGCCGGCGAGCAGGGTTTCGATCTTGCCCTTGACGGTTTCGGCTTCGGCCGAATCGGCGAACTGCACGCCGATACCGGCCGCGCGGTTGCCCTGCGAGCCCGGCGGCGTCACCCAGACCACCTTGCCGGCGACCGGCAGGCGATCCTTGTCCTCGAGCAGGGACAGCAGCAGGAAGACCTCGTCGCCGAGGGAATAACGTTTCGTCGTCGGGATGAAGATGCCGCCGCCTTTCACGAAGGGCATGTAGGCGCCGTAGAGCTGGGCCTTGTCCTTGATCGCCAGCGAGAGAATGCCCTGCCTTGCGCCACCGGCACCGATCATCGCGCCACTCCTTCCTTGCGGTCTTCCAGCAGCATCGTACGCCATTCGCGCAGCAATCCGGCCAACAGCAGGTCGTGCCGCAGCGGCGCCGAGAGCTGCCCGCGGACGCGGTTGAGCGCGTCGTACCACGCCGACAGCTTGGAAAAATCGCCCGGCGCGGTCAAGCCGCCGCGCTCCGGCGGACGGGCGCCGAGGCGCCGCGAAAGCGAATCCTGGGCCAGGTCGGCGGCGAACCGCAGCCGCAGCGCGGCCTGTTCGTCCCCGAGCCAGCGTTGCGCCGTTTCGACCGGGCCGGATTTTCCGCCACCGACGGCCTCCAGATCGGCACCGACCTGGCGGCGCAGGACGAGCCCGCCCTGGCCCAGCCAATCGGCCGCAAGCCCCGGATGACCGCGCGCGGCCTCCAGTGCGGGATCGATCTCGGCCTCCGAATAGCCCTGGCCGCTCAGCCAGGCCCGGGCCTGCTCGCGCGCGGGCAGGCGGAACTCCAGGCGCTGGCAGCGGCTGCGTATCGTCGCCGGCAACCGTCCCGGCTCGCTGCAGACCAGCAACAGGAATCGTCCCGGCGAAGGCTCTTCCAGGGTCTTGAGCAGGGCGTTGGCCGCGGCGTGGTTCATGCCCTCGGCCGGCGCGATCAGGGCGACTTGCGCACCGCCGAGTTGCGGCGTCAACGAGAACCATTGACCGAGGCGACGAATCTGGTCGACGGTGATCTCGCTGCGCAGCTTGTCGCCCTTGTCGTTGGGTTCGAAACTCACGCGGGAAAAATCGCCGTGCGTACCGGCCTCGAACTGGCGACAACTGCGGCATTGGCCGCAAGCGAATCCGTCGGCCGGCGAGGCGCAGAGCAGGCGCTTCGCCAGCGTCTGCGCGACCTCGCCCTTACCCATTTTTTCCGGTCCGACCAGCAACAGGGCATGGCCGAGACGGCCTTCGGCCGCTGCGGCGCTGGCCGCGTCGAACACCGCACGCTGCCATGGCGCGAAACTCATGCCGCGTCCAGCCAATCGCGCAGGGCCGCGCCGACCGCTGCGACGACCGTCGCGGCGTCCTGGCTGGCGTCGATCACGCGGAATCGCTGCGGCTCGGCCGCCGCGCGCGCCAGATACGTCGCGCGCACGCGCTCGAAGAAGTCCTCCCGCTCGCGTTCGATGCGATCAGGCTCGCCGCCGCGCGAGCGCGCACGCGCCAGGCCCTGGCCCACGCCGACGTCGAGCAGGAAGGTCAGGTCGGGCTTGAGGCCCGCCGCCCAGCGCTCGAGTTCGGCGATGCGGCCCATGTCGATGCCGCGGCCGCCGCCCTGGTAGGCGAAGCTGGCATCGGTGAAACGGTCGCTGACCACGGTCGCGCCGCGTTGCAACGCCGGCTCTATCAGCTCGCGAACGAGTTGCGCCCGCGCAGCGAACATCAGCAGCAGTTCGGTTTCGGCGAACAGCGTGCGCGCCGGATCCAGCAACAGGGCGCGGATGGCTTCGCCGGCCGGCGTACCGCCGGGCTCGCGCGTGGCCACGACTTCGATGCCGCGTTCGGCAAGAACGTCGCGAATCGCGGCGATCACGGTGGACTTGCCCGCGCCTTCGCCGCCTTCGATGCTGATGAATCGTCCGCGCATCATTGTTTCAACTGGTACTTGCGCACGGCCGCGTTGTGCTCGGCCAGCGACGCGGAAAAATAATGGCTGCCGTCGCCGCGCGCGACGAAGAACAGCGAATCGCCACTGGCCGGATTGGCCGCGGCGGCGAGCGCATCGGCGCCCGGCATCGCGATCGGCGTCGGCGGCAGGCCGTCCCGCGTATAGGTGTTGTACGGCGTATCGGTTTCGAGGTCGCGGCGGCGGATGTTGCCGTCGTAGGCGCTGCCGATGCCGTAGATCACCGTCGGGTCGGTCTGCAAGCGCATGCCAATCTGCAACCGCCGGACGAAAACGCCGGCGATCTGCGGACGTTCGCTGGCGAGGCCGGTTTCCTTCTCGACGATCGACGCCAGCGTCAGCAATTCGTCCGGCGTCTGCAGCGGCAGACCCTGTGCTCGCGCCGCCCAGGCCTCGGCCAGCGCCTTGTCCATCGCCGCCGCGGCCTGCCCGAGGATGTCGAGATCGCTGGTGTTGCGCGTGAACAGATAGGTCTCGGGCAGGAAACGACCTTCCGGGAACACGCCCTTGCGATCCAGGCGCTGCATGATTTCGCCGTCGTTCAATGCGTCGATCTCGTGCCTCAGGCGCGCGTCGGCGAGCAGGGCCGCACGCAGGTCGCGGAAACTCCAGCCTTCGATGATGGTGAACTTGCGCTGGATCACCCGACCGTCGTGCATGCGCTGCAGGATCGTGCGCGGGCTCATGCCGGAGGTAATGCCGTACTCGCCCACCTGCAGGCGCGAGGCCACTTTCATGCGACGCGCGAGCAGGCGCCATTCGAGATCGCTGCCCTCGGCGATGCCGATGCCGCGCAGCTTGCGCATGACGTCGGCGAAGCCGTCGCCCGGCGCGACTTCGAGAACTTTCTCCCCGCCGGCGAATTCGATCGGCCGGTCGGCGAACTGCTGGGTGCGCATCCACAGATAGCCGACGCCGCAGGCCGCCACGACCAGCAACAGGACGAACAGCCGCAACAGACGGCCGAAGATGCCTTTTCGCGCCACGCCTGACTCCTTCAGGTTTCCGGCCGATTGTCGCCCAGCCACGGCGCGAAGGAAAACCCGAAGGCCGGTTCCCGCGCCAGCACGAGGCGAGCAAGCTCACCGACGGCGCCATGATCCGGCCATTCGCGCTGGCCGATACGACGAACCGGCTGCAGTCCGCGGACGGAATTGCAGATCAGTACCGCCTCCGCCGTTTCGATGGCGCGCCTGTCCAGCACCGCCTCGGCGGCACCGTCGACATGGGCCAGCAACCATTCGCGCATGACGCCGGCCACGCCGCAGCGATCGACGGGCGGCGTCAGCCAGCGCCCGCCGATGCGCGCGAACACATTGCCGGCGGTCGCGCAGATCACGCGATCGTCCGCATCGAGCATCAGGCCTTCATGGATGGCCGGATCGTTCCATTCCATCCGGGCCATCACCTGCTCCAGCCGGTTCAGGTGCTTGATGCCCGCCAACGCCGGTTGCAACGCGAGTCGCGTATCGCACCAGCGAACCTCCAGCCCTTGCGACGGTGTCGCGGCCGGCGCTTCGTGCACGGAGATCACCAGGGTCGGTTCGGCGTTCTCAGGCGGCGCATAACCGCGTCCGCCGGCGCCGCGCGTCAGCACGCACTTCAATACGCCATGCGTCATGCCTTCGATGAGATCGCTCGCCTCGGCGGCGGCGACGTGTTCGTCCGGCAAGGCGATCCGAAGACGCTCCGCGCCCCAGCGCAGGCGACGCCAATGCGCGTCCCACCACACGGCCCGCCCCTCGTGCACGAGCAGGGTTTCGAACAGGCCGTCGCCATAAGCGAGTCCGCGATCGTCCGCCGCGACGCGATCGACGCCGCGACCGCCGCGCAGGATGCGCAGGTTCATGCCTCGCCGCCCAGGGCACGCAACAAGCCGCGTGCCTTGTGTCGCGTTTCCTGCAGCTCGCGCTCGGCATCGGAATCGACCACGATGCCGGCGCCGGCGCGCAGCTGCAGCTCGCGCCCGTGCAACCAGGCGCTGCGGATCAGGATGTTCAGGTCCATGTCGCCGTCGCGATTGAGATAGCCGAAGGCGCCGGTATAGGCACTGCGGCCCTCGCCTTCGAGTTCGGCGATGATCTGCATGCAGCGGACCTTCGGGCAACCGGTGATCGTTCCGCCCGGGAACACCGCGCGGATCACCTCGCCGGGCGTCGCGCCTTCGCGCAGTTCGCCGCGCACGTTGGAAACGATATGGTGCACGTGGGCGTAGCTCTCGACCGTCATCAGCTCGTCGACCCATACGCTGCCGGGCACGCAGACGCGACCGAGGTCGTTGCGTTCGAGGTCGATCAGCATCACGTGTTCGGCCCGCTCCTTCGGATGGCCGACGAGTTCGCGCATGCGCTCGCTGTCGTCGTCGCCGGGAAAACGCGGTCGCGTGCCGGCGATCGGCCGCGTCTCGGCGACACCGGCGCGCACCGAAACCAGGCGCTCGGGCGAAGAGCTCGCCAGCGACCAGTCGCCGTGGGACAGCAGGCCGGCGAACGGCGCCGGATTGGCTTGGCACAGGCGCGCGTACAGCGCCGCCGGATCGGGCGCTTCGGCGAACTGCGCGCGCCAGGCGCGCGAGAGATTCACCTGGAAGACATCGCCCGCGCGCAGATACTCGTGGATGCGCGCCACGCCATCGAGAAAGCGCGGAGGCCCGTCCTCGACGAGGCATTGCGGAGGCTGCCACGCGGGCAAGGGCGGCAAATAGGCGACGGCGGCGAGGTCGCGCGAAAGCGCGTCGAGCAATTCCTCACGACCGGTTTCGGCGACCGCGAGGCACTCGCCCGTTTCGCGATCGCGCAGCAGCGCGGCCGGACAACGCAGGGCCAGGGCGACCGGCAAGGGACCGGGCGCATCGGGCAAGCGCAGCACGGGCTCGATGCCCGCCGCCAGTTCGTAGGACAGGAACAGGGCCCAGCCGCCACGGAAAGGCAGATGGCGCATTGCTTCGCCCGCCGGGTGGCGCTCGCGCCGCCAATCCAGGTCGAGCGCCGCGAGGAAATCCTCATCGCCGGTTGCGGTTCCATCGAGTCGGCGAACCACGTCATTGCGTTCCAAGCGCAAGCCCGCGCCATCGGCGATCAGCAGCAGGTCCCAGCGCGACAGCGCGCTGCCGGCGCTGCCGGCGCGGCCGGTGCCGGCCACGCTCTCGAGCAACAGCGGGTAACGCGCGGCGTCGAGCCGGTGCAGCGACAGCAGCTCGATGCCGGAC
>CAYWHO010000038.1:0-1052 GCA_964458195.1 uncultured Arenimonas sp. | reverse complement strand
GCATCAGATGCGCTTGAACACCAGCGTGCCGTTGGTGCCGCCGAAACCGAAACCGTTCGACACGGCGACGTCGATCTTCTTCTCGCGCGCGACGTTCGGCACGTAATCGAGATCGCAGCCTTCGCCGGGATTGTCCAGGTTGATCGTCGGCGGAATGACGCCGGTGTGCAGGGCGAGCACGCTGAACACGGCTTCCACGCCGCCGGCGGCGCCGAGCAGGTGGCCGGTCATGGACTTGGTGGAACTGACCATGGTCCTGTAGGCGTGGTCGCCGAGCGCGCGCTTGACCGCCAGCGTTTCGGCCAGATCGCCCAGCGGCGTGGACGTGCCGTGCGCGTTGAGGTAATCGACCTGGTCGGGATTGATGCCGGCGTCGCGGAAGGCCATCGCCATGCAACGCGCCGGACCGTCGCCGTTCTCGCTGGGCGCGGTCATGTGGTAGGCGTCGGAGCTGGCGCCGAAGCCGGCGAGTTCGCAATAGATACGCGCACCGCGCGCCTTCGCGTGTTCGTATTCCTCCAGCACGAGGATGCCGGCGCCGTCGCCGAGCACGAAACCGTCGCGATCCTTGTCCCAGGGGCGCGAGGCGCGGGTCGGATCGTCGTTGCGCGTGGACATCGCCTTCATCGAACAGAAGCCGCCCACCGAGGTCGGCGTGGCGCCGTGTTCGGCGCCGCCGGCGACCATCACGTCGGCATCGCCGTACTGGATCATGCGCATGGCGATGCCGATCGAATGATTCGAGGTCGCGCAGGCCGATACGGCGGAGAAGTTCGGGCCTTTCAGGCCCTTCAGGATGGTGAGCTGGCCGGGCAGCATGTTGATGATGGTGCTGGGCACGTAGAACGGCGAGACCTTGCGCGGGCCGCCTTCGTGCAGGTCGATCGCGGTTTCTTCGATGCCCCGCACGCCGCCGATGCCGGAACCGACCAGCACGCCGATGCGTTCGGCATTGCCCTCGTCGACCTGCAGGCCGCTATCGTCCAGGGCCTGGTAGCAGGCGCCGAGGCCGTAGTGGATGAAGGTGTCCATCTTCTTGGCGTCTTTCGGCG
>CAYWHO010000037.1:4743-13905 GCA_964458195.1 uncultured Arenimonas sp. | reverse complement strand
GATGATCGGACGCAAACGTTCGCCGTCGCGCACGAGATCGAACCCATGGTCCGAAGTGAGCTGGCCGTCGCTGTCGGGAACCAGGGTGACCTGTTGCGGCCGCGCATCGCGTACCAAGGAGAGCAGCCCGGGATAGCCGTCGCGCGCCGGGGCGAAGGGGTTGCCTTCGATGTTGAACTCGCCTCGCCCGCGGACCCGTTCGGCCAGCGCCAGCACATCGTCCGGCCGGATGTGCCGCTGGTCCGGCCGAGGATGCACGGTGATTCCGCCGCAGCCGGCGGCCAGGACGGCATCCGCCGCTGCCAGCACGCTCGGTTCGTGGCCGCCGCGGGAGTTGCGCAGGACGGCCACTTTGTTCACATTGACGCTCAACAGGGTCATCGCTGCAGGTCCGATTCCGGGAGTACTGCTGTCGCCAACAGGGCAGGGGAGAAGTTCTGTGGGAATGCGCACATTACCTTGTCCGTTCGCTGACGCATACTGAAACGATGCTCCGGTTCCTGCGCCCATTCGTCCTGATCGCGACCCTCGCGCTGAGCGTGCTGTCGACGTTCGCCTGCGCCGAAACCCTGCGCGGCAGTCCCTTGCTGCGCCGCTACTTGCCGGAAGACTACAACGCCACGCCGCAGCATCTTTCCATCGCGGCCGATCGCGAGGGCAGGCTGTTCGTCGGCAATGCCGAAGGCGTGCTGCGCTACGACGGCGAACGCTGGCAATTGATCAAGCTGCCCGGCAACCTGACCGCGCGCGTCGTCGTCGCCGGCGAAGACGGACGGATCTATGTCGGGTCCTACGACAGCTTCGGCTGGTTGCGCGCCACCCGCGACGGCGACATCCGTTACGAGGAACTGCTGACTGCCGTCGGGTTGAAGGATCGCGAGCGCAGCATCGGCACGGTCTGGCAGATCCTGCCGACCTCGAAAGGCATTTACGTCCGCGCCGAACACCAGCTGTACTACCTCGACTACGCCCACCGCGAGCACCGGCAATGGCCGCTGGCCGATACGGTGCGCATCTTCTACAACCAGGGCGACGATCTTTTCGCGCGCGTGAACGGCCTCGGCTTCTGTCGCTTCGTCGACGGCCGTTTCGTCATCGAGCCGGGCGGCGAATTGTTCGCGAACCAGCCCTTGCCCGGCATGATCGTTCGCAACGGCTGGCGCCTGCTGGTCGGCGACCAGGGCCTGTATCGCGCCGATTCCAGCGGCATTCGCCCCCTGCCCGACAACGCCGGCAGCGAATTCCGCGACTCCGACGCCTACGAAGCCCTGGGCCTGAGCGACGGCAGTTTCGTCGTCGGTACGCGCAGCGGCGAGATCTTCCGCTACGGCAGCGACTACAAGTTGCGCGAACGCGTCAGCCTCGGCAGTTTCGCCATCAGCGCGCTGGGCACCGATCACGAGGGCGGGCTGTGGGCGACGACCGAAGGCGATCTGGTGCGCATGTCGCTGCCCTCGCCCTGGTCGTTTCTTGGGCCGGAACAGGGCGTGCGCGGCAATGTGTACGACTTCGAGTGGTACGACGGCGCCTTGTGGTTGGCGACTTCGCGCGGCTTCAGCCGCATGCGCACCGGCAGCGACGGCAAGACGCAGGCCGAGCGTCTCGAGTGGGAAGGCGTCGAGCTCGAGGGCTACACGCTGGCGGCGACCGATCAGGGCCTGCTGCTCGGTTTCCGCAACGGTCTGCTTTCGCTCGACCCGGGCGCGACGGCGCCGCGCTTCCTGTTCCAGGGCGAGGCCGAAGGCGTTTTCGAAGTGCAGCTCTCGCGTTTCGATCCGCAGATCGCCTACGGTTTGGCCGACCAGCACCTGTTCGTTCTGCGCGTGCGGGACGGACGTTGGCAGGTCGCCTTCAGCCTGCCGCTCGACGGCGCCAGCGCCTCGGCCCTGGCGGAAACCGGCGTCGGCGAGATCTGGTTCGGCGATTCGCGCGGCGGACCGCAACGCTGGCGCCTGGATCTGGAAAACCGCAAGCGCCTGCAGCGCGACGTGTTCGGCAAGCGCGATGGCATCGAGCTCGATCCGAACAGCGGCAGCTTCCTGTACCAGCTCGATGGCCAACTGCATGTGGTCAGCGGCGACAAGGGCTTCCGTTACAACGGGTCGCGTTTCGAACCCGACACCGGCCCGCCGTTCACCCTGGTGGATCGCCCGCACGAACTGAGCGTGGAGAAAACGCCGCTCGGCGACTACGCTTTCTCCAGTCGGCAGTTGTGGTTCCGTCCGACGAAGCAGAAGGAATGGCAACCGCTGCACCTGGGTTCGCAGTTGGCGGCCGGTTACAGCCGACTGCGTTACAACCGCGACGGCGTCTTGCGCGTGGCCACCTGGAGCGGCCTGCTGCAGTTCAATCCCAACGAAAAGCAACCGGCCCCGGCGCCGCTCAAACTCGGTTTCGAGCGCGTCACCGCGGAACCTCCGGGCGGCGGCGAGCCATTGCATCTGCCGATCGTCAGCGGCGACAAGGCGGTCGAGATCCCGTCGGGCTCGCGCCTGCATTTCCGTTACAGCCTGGTCAGCATGGATAGCGGACTGGAATTCCGCTATTTCATCCATGGCGTCACCGACGAATGGAGCGAGTGGACCGATCGCGACCTGTTCCTGCGCGCGATGACTCCGGGCGAGTATCTGCTGGAAGTGCAGGCGCGAACCAAGGGCGGTCGCCTGGCCACCCCGACCTCCTACCGCTACCGCGTGCTGCCGCAGTGGCACGAGCACTGGTGGGTCCGCCTACTGGCCTTGCTGGGCCTGCTCGGCGTGCTGGCTCTGGTGGTGCGCGAGTTGATCCAGCGCCGCACGCAGCGTTACCTCGAAACCAACCGCAAGCTCGAGGCGCGCATCGCCGAACGTACGCACGAACTCGAGGAGGTCAATCGCAAGCTGGCCGAACTCGCGACCGAAGATTCGCTGACCGGCGTCAACAATCGCCGGGCGCTCGAGCAGGGCCTGCAGCGCGAGTGGTTCCGCGCGCTCGACCAGCGCCGCCCGCTGTCGGTGCTGATGATCGACGTCGACAACTTCAAGCGATACAACGATCAGCACGGCCATCTCGAAGGCGATGTGCTCCTGCGCAACATCGCCCAGTTGCTGCGCGCCCAGCACGACAACAAGCGCGAGTTGCTGGCCCGTTACGGCGGCGAGGAGTTTGCCCTGTTGTTGCCGGGCGTGCATGTCGAGGAAGCCAAGCGCCGGGCGGAGGAGATCCGCGTGAAACTGCAACAGGACGTGCCGGGCAACACGGTCAGTATCGGCGTCTGCGGGTTCGTGCCGACCGTGCAGGCCGAGCCGACGCAGTTGTTGCGCCGCGCCGATGCCGCGCTCTATCGCGCCAAGCGCGGCGGCCGCAATCGCGTGGAAGTCGACGAAGAATAGCCGCTGCGCGCCGCCGGCCTCTCAGCGAGCCAGGACGAAGCGCCGCAGGGACAAGGATGGCGCATCCCGCAAGGCCAGCACGACCGTGTGCTGGCTTCCCGGCATCGTGACCCGCAGATGCCGCCAGCGTGCCGATGCGCCGGCGTCGGCGGGAAGCGAAAGCAGTCGCGGCTGGTCTTCGTTCGCGTCGAAACGCCAATGCGGCAGGTAACCGAAAATGCCGGTGCCGGTCGCCTTGCAGCTGGCCTCCTTCGCGGTCCAAAGACGCAGGAAGGCCGGTGCACGCGCCGCTTCCGGAAGCGCGGCCAAGGCCTGGGCTTCCTCGGGCGAATACCAGCGTCGGGCCAGCGGGACGACCGGGGGAACGCGATCCAGGCGTTCGATATCCACGCCGACGCGTCCGCGCGCGCAGATCGCCACGGCGCTGCCGCCGTCGGTATCCGTGAGATTGAAGTCCGGAGCGGCGTCGTGGCGCAGGAAAGGCCGGCCCTTGCGTTCGCGACCGAAAACGAGTTCCTGCGGCGCAAGCCCCAACAGCGGCGCCAGCAACGAACGCAACAGGCGATCCGTACGAAGACGCCGTGAGGAGGCGTCGCCCGCGTCGTGCGGGCACCAGCACAGGCGCAACTCGTCGTCGAGCAAGGGCGGCGACGCGGCGGCCGCCAGCGGCAGCCATTCGCTCAGGGCGAGGCGTCCTCGTTCTTTTGCGCGGCCTTGCGCGCTTCGGCCTGCTCGCGCAACAGCCGCAGCTCTTCCGGGCTGATGATATGCATCTCGTCGCGCGAGTTGCGCGAAACCCGCGAATTCAACCAGCCGAGCATCCAGGCGATCATCAGGCCCAAGGTCGCCAACAACAGCACGACAGCCGCCAGGCCTGGCAGGGGCAGCGTGAAAGCGATCACCATGCAAAGGACCGCGCCCAGCAGATAGAGCCAGTGCATACACCACCATCTCGAACCAGAGGCCCGCAGTCTAGCGCAGACCGGCGCAGCCTTGCCTGCGTCGGCTGGGGCATGCTCCCTGAGCCTTGGCAGGCCTTAGAGCAAGGGGGAGAGCAGGCGGGCGATGGCTTCGCCCAACCGGGACGGCAGGCCCAGCACCCGCGGGACGGGCACGGGGCAGGCGCGGGAGAAGTCCTCGCGCAGGATGTTCTCGAGCGCACGCGCGACACCCGCGTCCTCGAACAGAACGCACAGTTCGAAGTTCAGGCGGAAGCTGCGGTTGTCGAAATTGGAACTGCCCAGCACGCAGACATCGTCGTCGACCAGCAAGGCCTTGCTGTGCAGCATCCGGGGATATTCGAACACCTTGATGCCGACGGCCTGCAGTTCGTCGAAATACGAACGCGCGGCCGCACTGACCAGGCGCGAATCGCTCTGCATCGGCACCAGCAGGCGGACGTCGATGCCGCGCAGCGCCGCCGAGGTCAACGCCATGCGAGCCGCTTCGCCGGGCACGAAATACGGGGTCGCCAGCCAGACACGCCGACGGGCCTGGCCGATGGCGGCGATCTTCGTGCGATGGATGGACTCCCAGGGCGAATCGGGGCCGGCCGGCAGAACCAGGCTGGAGATCGGGCCGGGCGCCAGGTCGGGCCACATGTCCGGGCCTTGCGGGATGCGGTTGCCGGCGTAGCTCCAGTCCTCGAAAAAAGCCAGCTGCAGCCAGCGCACGGCCTCGCCTTCGATGCGCACGTGCAGATCGCGATACGCATCCGCGCGCAGGCGCTCGTTCTCCTCGTCGGTGATGTTGATGCCGCCGGTGAAGCCGACGCGACCGTCGACGACGACGATCTTGCGATGGTTGCGCAGATTGATCTTCGGATGCCAGAGCCGACGCAGGCGGATGCGCGTGCGGTGGAAGAACAGGATTTCGGCGCCGGCATCGCGCAAGGGCCGCAGGAAGGCCGACGACATGCGCGAAGAACCGATCGCATCGAGCAGCAGGCGCACCTGCACGCCGGCGCGCAAACGCTCGCATAGCGCGTCGCGCAGCATCGTCCCGGTCCGATCGGGCTCGAAGATGTAGTACTCCAGATGCACATGCCGCTGCGCGACCGCGATCGCCGCCAGCAGGGCCTCGTAGGTGGCGCCGCCATCGCTGAGCAGCTGCACGGATTGCGCCGTAGTCGGACCGTAGCCGGAGCTGGCGGCACCGAGCCGCATCAGGGCCGAACAGCTGAGATCTTCCGTGCCGTTCTCGCGTCGCTCCAAGCGCGCCCGCGCCCGTACGCGACGCAGGCGCTGGCGCCGGATGCGTTGCGGACCGAGGAAGTGGTAGATCAGGAAGCCAAGCACCGGCAGCAGGGCGAGCGACAGCAGCCAGCTCAGGGTCGCGATGGGTTCGCGCTTTTGCAGCACGATCCAGCCCGCGAGGACCACCAGGTAGAGCATCCACAGCACCGACAACACCAGCATCAGGTGCGGTATCAGGAGCTGTAGCTGGTCGAACCCTTCGCCCATGGCCCGATTGTAAGCGGGCGCGGCGTGCAGGCGCCGTTGTCGGTGGCTAGAAGAGCTGGCCTTGCGGCGAGGGCGGGCGCGGCGGCGCGAACTGGCTGGTATCGAGACGGGGCAGGCGCCCGAAACCCAGGCGCGCATGCGCCTTGGCGAAGCGCTGCGCCAGCAGGTCGGCGAACGGGCCTTCGCCGCGCATGCGTTGCCCGAAGCGGCTGTCGTAGTCGTGGCCGCCGTGCATCTGTCGCAACAGGCTGATCGCATGCGCGGCCCGTTCGGGATAGTGCAGTTCCAGCCATTCGCGCCACACCTCCTTCAGCTCGTGCGGCAGGCGAAGAAGGACATAGCCGGCGGCGCGCGCGCCGTTCTCCCGCGCCGCCTCCAGGATGCGCTCGAGCTCGTGGTCGGTGATGGCCGGGATCACCGGCGCCACCATCACGCCGACCGGCACGCCGGCGTCGTGCAGGCGACGCATCGCCCGCAGCCGCGCATGCGGCGCCGCGGCCCGCGGCTCCATCTGCGCCGACAACCTGTTGTCGAGCGAGGTCACGGAAAAATACACGTGCACCAGTCTTTCCCGCGCCATCCGCGCCAAGAGTTCGGTGTCGCGTTCGATCAATGCGCTCTTGGTAATGAAGCTGACCGGGTGCCGGGTTTCCGCCAGTACTTCCAGGCATTCGCGCGTGATGCGATAACGGCGCTCGATCGGCTGGTAGGCATCGGTGTTGATGCCCAGTGCGATCGTCGAACAGCGATACGACGGTTTGCCCAGTTCCGCCCGCAAGCGCTCGGCGGCGTTGGTCTTGGCGAAAAGCCTCGTCTCGAAATCCAGGCCGGGCGAGAGCTCCAGGTAGGCATGGCTGGGGCGGGCGAAACAGTAGACGCAGCCATGCTCGCAGCCGCGATACGGATTGAGCGATTGCGCGAAGGCGATGTCGGGCGAATCGTTGCGGCTGACGATGCTGCGCGCACGCTCCTCGGTGACGGTCGTCTGCAGCTTCGGCAGCGCGTCCATGTCGTCGTAGACCGAGCCCCAGCCGTCGTCCTCGCCGCGACGAACTTGTTTCTCGAAGCGGCCGGGAATCCGGGAGGCGGCGCCGCGGCCCTTGATCGGCGCGGTCGGTTTGCGGGCATCGTCCATATCGCGAGACTAGAGGGACCGCGTCTCACGCCCCTGAGACGCGGTCATCGCGACGCCAAGGAAAACGGCGGCCTTGCGGCCGCCGTTCATGCGGTGCGGGCGGTCAGGCTTTCTTGATCAGCCCGATCAGGGCCAGCAGGATCACCGCGCCGATGAAGGCATTCAGGACGGCGGCGACGAAACCGCCGCCAATCGCCACGCCGAGTCGGGCCAGCACCCAGGAACCGATGAAGGCGCCGACGATACCGACGACGATATTGCCCAGCACGCCCAGGCCGCGGCCCTTGACGACCAGGCCGGCGAGCCAGCCAGCGATGCCGCCGATCAGCAGGGTAATGAGCAGCGCGTATAGCGACATGGTGGTCTCCCTTGGGTGATGGTTCGCCGGGCAGGCGCGACCGGCAACCTAACACAGCTTGGCGCGAACGCCGCGGTCATCGCGTTCAGTGGCCGCGATCGTGTTCCTGGTGATAGCGCACCGCGGTTTCCACTTCGTTTTTCGAACCGAGAAACACCGGCACGCGCTGGTGCAGGCCGGTCGGCCGCACTTCCAGCATGCGCTGCCGGCCCGTGCTGGCGGCGCCGCCGGCCTGTTCGACCAGGAAGCTCATCGGGTTGGCCTCGTACATCAGGCGCAGCTTGCCGCCCTTGTCGCGGCACTTGCTGTCCAGCGGATAGGAGAAGATGCCGCCGCGCGTCAGGATGCGGTGCACGTCGGCGACCATGCTGGCGACCCAGCGCATGTTGAAATCCTTGCCGCGCGGACCCTCCTTGCCGCTGAGCAGATCGCCGACGTAGGCCTGCATCGGCGCTTCCCAGAAGCGCTGGTTCGACATGTTCACGGCGAACTCCTTCGTTTCCTCCGGGATGCGCATGTCGCGTTGGGTCAGCATGAAACTGCCCTGCTCGCGATCGAGAGTGAACGCGTGCGTGCCGCGCCCCACGGTCAGCACCAGCATGGTGCTCGGACCATAGGTGGTGTAGCCGGCGCAGACCTGCGCCGTACCAGGCTGCAGGAAATGTTCGTCGCCCGGCTCGGTGACGCCGTCCGGACATTGCAGTACCGAGAAGATCGTGCCGACGGAAATGTTCACGTCGATGTTCGAGCTGCCGTCCAGCGGATCGAACAGCAGCAGGTAGTTGCCTTTCGGATAGGCGTTGGGGATCGGATGCGAATGATCCATCTCCTCCGAAGCCAGGCCGGCCAGGTGTCCGCCCCACTCGTTCGCCTCGAGCAGGATCTCGTTGGAGAGCACGTCGAGTTTCTTTTGCGCCTCGCCCTGGATGTTGCCGGTGCCGGCTTCGCCGAGCACGCCGCCGAGCGCGCCCTTGCCCACCGCCGTCGAGATCGACTTGCAGGCGCGCGCGACCACCTCGATCAGCAGACGCAGGTCGGCGTTGATGTGGCCACGATGTTGTTCCTCGATGAGGAAACGGGTGAGCGAGATCGGTTTCATGCGGAGTCCGGGCGGCGGCGAGACGGCCATTTTACCGGGCATGGCAGAATCGGCGCAGAGGAACCGACATGCCGGAGATGCAGACGAACCTGACGTCCTTGTTGACCGCCCTGGGCCTGGGCCTGCTGATCGGCGCCGTGCGCCAGCGGCAGCATCCCGATGCCCTGGCTGGCCTGCGCACGCATGCCTTGGCCGCCATGCTCGGCGCCGTGGCTTTTGGCCTCGGAATCGCCGTGTTCCTGTTGCTGCTGGGTTTTGGCGGCGGCCTGATCCTGATCGGCTACTGGCGCGAATCCGATCGCGACCGTGGCCTCACCGGCGAAATCGCGCTGTTCCTGACCCTGTTGCTCGGCGCCCTGGCCTGCGAACAGCCGCAGCTCGCGGCGGGCCTGGCGGTGCTGACGGCCGGCCTGCTTTACGCGAAAGCGAGCCTGCATCGTTTCACGCAAGAGGTGTTGAGCGAAGGCGAGGTGCACGACGGTCTGCTGTTGCTGGCGGCCGTCCTGGTGGTATTGCCGCTGGTGCCCGACCGCGACTTCGGGCCGTTCTCGGGCTTCAATCCCGCCACGCTCTGGACCCTGGTCGTCCTGGTGATGGCGATCAGCGCGCTCGGCCACGTGGCCCTGCGCCTGATCGGCAACCGCTGGGGCCTGGCGGTCGCCGGCTTCTTCGCCGGATACGTTTCTTCGACGGCGGCCATCGCGGGATTCGGCCAGCGCGTACGCGAAGCGCCGGCC
>CAYWHO010000037.1:0-4643 GCA_964458195.1 uncultured Arenimonas sp. | reverse complement strand
GCGCTCGGCATGGCGGCCTTGATCGGCGCGGTACTGTTCGTCGCGGCGGCGATGAATGCCTGGCTCGGCGCGCGCGGTGCGCTGGCCGCCGCCGCGATCGCGGCGCTGGCGGAACTGCACGCCGCCGTGGCGACGCTGGCGCAGTTGTCGCACGAAGGCGCGATCGATGCGGGCCAGGCGCGTTGGGGCTTGCTCGGCCTGCTCGTCACCAGCGTCATGGCCAAGACCGGCTTCGCTTTCGCCAGCGGTGGGCGCGCCTATGGAATGCGCGTCGCTGCCGGAATGTCGGCGATGCTGTTGTCGGTGCTCGCCGTGCAACTGCTGGTGTGAGCCGCGGTTGCGCTCAGCGCTTTCCCTTGAACATGTCTTCCGCGCGCTTGAACAGGATCCAGCTCGTGGCGATGTACTTGTCGCCGCCCAGCGGCCGGTTGCCGCGATGGGTGTGGGTGAAGGCCGTGGGGGCGATCAACAGGGCACCGGTCCGCGGCGTTATCTTGCGTTGCTGGTAGAGAAACTCGGTTTCGCCTTCCTCGAATCCGTCGTTGAGATAGATCGTCCAGAGCACGGCGCGATACAGGGCTTCGGCTTGCGGAAACAGCGGCGATTGTTCGCAGTGCCAGCGGGGGTAACCGCCGACGCCCGCCCGATAACGCTGCAAATTGACTTTACCGGGGCGCAAGGAAGCCGCCAGGACTTCGGTGAGCGTCGGGTCGTCGAACGTCGGGAAATCGTCGGCCCGCATGGGGCGGACGGTGCCGCTGGCAGGGTCGGTGCAATCGTACTCCAGCGATGCAAGCAACAGATGCGGGTACTTGCGGACGTAGGCCAGCAGGCCTGGAAGCACGGCGCGATAAAGCTGGTTCTCGACGTCCCGCCACTCGGCATAGAGCGACAAGCAGATGTCGTCGCTGTGCTTTACGTCGGGCTGCACGGAATTGCCGGCGATGCCGGGCGTCATGCGATTGCTGGCTTCGAAACGCGCCACTATCGCGGCACAGGCTTCGCTCGAAAGCGCATCGGGGAAAACCTCGATGAAATCGTCCTGGCTCATGCGCTCATGATCGCCGATCAGGCGCGAAAACGCGACAGCCGGCAGCGAATCTAGATGATCCGCAGGGTGATCGCCTTCAGCACCGCGCGGGTGCGATCGCGGGTGCCGAGCTTGTCGAGGATCTCGGACACGTAGTTCTTCACCGTGCCTTCCGACAGGAAGACGGCGCGGGCGATTTCCTTGTTCGAATAGCCACCGGCCAGCAGGCGCAGGATCGCCACCTCGCGCTCATTGAAGGTGTCGGTCGGCGGCGTCTGGTCGCGGAAGGCGTAACGCGCACGCACCGGTTCGGTGGAAACCGGCGCCAGCAGGGTCTCGCCGCGCGCCACCCGCGTGATCGCGTCCAGCAGGTCTTCGGGGCTGGCGTCCTTGAGCAGGAATCCCTGCGCACCGGCTTCGCTCGCGCGCAGCGGCAGGTCGCTCTCGTCGAACGTCGTCAGCAGGATCACCGGCGTCGTGTCGCCGCGCGCGCGCAATCGCCGCAGCATGGCGAAACCGTCGGTGCCGGGCATGCGGATGTCCGAGAGCACGACGTCGACGCGCGCCCGTTCCAGCGCCAGCAGCAGGGCCTCGCCGTCTTCCGCTTCGATCGCCACCTCGAGTTGCGCGAACCCGCTCAACAGGGCTTTCAGCCCGCCGCGCACCAGGCTTTGATCGTCGGCCAGCGCGAGGCGCAGGTTCATGCCTGCTCCGGCAGGGTCGCCGACAACTGCACGCCGCCGTGTTCGCCCCGCCGCGCGTGCAGGGCGCCGCCCAGGGATTGCCAGCGTTCGCGCATGCCCGACAGGCCGTTGCCGAACACCAGTTCGCCCTGGCCGCGGCCGTCGTCGCGGATGTCGAGCGCGAGCGCGCCGCTGTCCTGCCGCAGCACGATCCACAGGTTCTCGGCGTTCGAATGTCGCGCCGTATTGGTCAGGGCTTCCTGCACCGTGCGCAACACGACTTCAGCCTGGCCGAGATCGGCTACGCGAGCATCGTCGGCCAGTTCCAGGTGCATGCGCGGTCTCGGGAACGGCGCCGCCAGCGCCTGCAGCACCTCGCGCAGGGCGATGCCGTCGTGCAGGCGCAGCTGTTGCACGACGCCGCGGATGTCGGCCAGCAGCTCGTCGGCGAGTTGCGCGCATAGCGCCACGGCCTGCTCGTCGCGCCAGCGCGGATCGCGCGCCAGTGCCGACAGGTTCAGCTTCAGCGCAGTGAGCTTGTGGCCGGCGATGTCGTGCAGTTCGCGCGACAGGCGCAAGCGCTCGGAATCGCGTACCGATTCGGCCAGCAGCGAACGCGTGGCGAGCAAATCCGCGTTCACCCGCGCCAGTTCGTCGCGGTCATGTTCGGCCCGCACGGTCATGCCCATCACCAGGGTCGCGAAGGCCTGGAAGCTGGCGAAGCTCAGCAGGTAGATCAGCGCGTCGGCGAGCGCGTGGCCCCAGTAGCGCATCAACAGCCAAAGCAGCGCGGCGTTCACCGCGGCAAGGATCAGCGCCAGCAGGACGCCTTGCGTGCGTACGGCCAGCACGCTGGCCCAGAGCACGAAGATGATGCCACCGATGCCGGCCGGCCCGCGGCAGAAGATCGCGAACGCCGCCAGCAGCATGATCGCCAGCACCAGGTTGCTGATGCGCGGGTCCTCGCAATCGCCGCGCAACAGGATGGTGGCGAAGCCGAGGGTGAACACCACCAGCGCGACGATCGCCAGCCAGGCCGGGGCCACCCCGACCGGTGCCGGCCGCAGGGCGGCCAGCGCGACCACGCCGATGGCGAGATAGGCCGCCAGCGCCAGCGGGGAGAACAGCTCTTTCCAATCGGGGCGGCGCAGCAGGTCCATCGTTCGGTGATTTGATCGTCGTGCTGCCCAGGCAGCGTGGACACAGCTTGCGACCGCCGCCGGCGCGTAACAAGACGCCGGGCGAAGAAAGTGACTTCCGGCAGGTCGCGCCGATGACGGGCGGCACCTGATCGTCGCAGCGCCGATGGCGAGACTGGCGCTGCACGCCATGTCGTGCCCGACGGAGACGAGACCATGAGTTCCTACAGCATTCTTGTTTTTGCCCACGCCAGCCTGGGCACGCTCGCGCTGGCGACGTTCTGGATCGCCGGCCTCACGCGCAAAGGCAGCCCCGTGCACAAGGGCGCGGGGAAACTGTATCTGCTCGCGATGGCGGGCCTGCTGACGGCGGCCCTGCCGATGAGCCTGCGCATCCTGTCGACAGGTCGCATCGTCATCGGCGTTTTCCTGCTTTACCTGTTGGTGATCAGCGCGACGGCGGTCTGGAACAGCTGGCGCGCGATCCGCGACCGTCGCGACTGGCGCGCTTACACCGGCAAGGTCTATCGCGGCCTGATGTGGCTGAACCTCGCCAGCGGCTTGGCCATCGCCTATGTCGGCTTGTTCGAAGCGCAGGCGATGCGACTGATCATCACGGCGTTCTCCGGCATCGGCCTCGTCGGCTTCGTCAGCATGTGGCGCTTCGCGCGCCAGGCGCCGGCAGATCCGCGCTGGTGGCTGCGCGAACACCTGACCGCGATGCTCGGCAACGGCGTGGCCACGCACATCGCCTTCCTGTCGATTGGCCTGCCGCGCCTGTTTCCGGAACTCGGCGGCAGCGGCCTGCAGAACATCGCCTGGCTCGGTCCGCTCGTGGTCGCCTTCGTCGCCGGCGCCTGGCTGACGCGCAAGTACCTGCCCAAGCGCCCGGCGCCTTCGGCCGCGGCGGCGCTGCGCGGTTGATCGCGGCACGACACTCGCGCGGCTCCGTGGCGCATTAGTCACGTGCTGGCGAAGAAACGCCGTGTACCGCCGGCGCCGGGGTTATGCTCTGCCAAAGGAGGGGCGAGCCATGGCCTATCTGGAACCGGCGGCAGTGTTTTCCGAACTCCTGCGTGGCGAGACGCTGGAGCAATACGCCGGCACCGTGAGCTTGTCCGGAATGCGGGGCGTGCGTTGGCTGGAGCTGCGCCCCAGCTTGCAGGGCGTCGAACTATGGGTGTTCGACGTGCAGGACGTCGGTGCGCCAGGGCATACCGACCTCTACGATTTCCCGAGGCTGGACGAGGAGGCCATGCCGTTCGCGGCTGCGATCTTCCCCGTCAGTCGAAAGGCGGTGCAGTACGCGCAGGAACACTACGGGGCCGATCCGCTGCGTTGGGCTAAACGCGGCCAGGCCAAGGCCGAATACGCGCAATTCCTCGACGAGGAACGCACGCCTCGCTGGTCGAGCCTGAGCGGACGCCCGGACGACGTGGACGGTAGCGACAGCTTCGGCGGCACCTGAGCGGTCGGCGAAATCGATTCCGGCTTCGCGACGCGATCCGTCGCGGCCGGCCGCTGCGCGCGATGCGCCGGCGCGAAGAAGCTAGACGTCGCCGTCGCTCAGCCAGCCCTCGCCCGTTCCGCGATTGAAGACGGCATCGCTGGCCAGGATCGCGCCGGCGGGAATGCTCTCCTGCGTCGCCAGTTCGGCGTAAAGCGGGCGGAAGTCCGGCTCGGTCGCACGCATCAGCTGGTCGAAGCTGTCGATGACGAAATAGGTTTTCTGATAAGTGTCGATGCGATAGCGCGTGCGCATGACGCGCGCGAGGTCGAAGCCGAGGCGGT
>CAYWHO010000036.1:0-14341 GCA_964458195.1 uncultured Arenimonas sp. | reverse complement strand
GCCGATGGAGAAGATGAGCGCGAACAGGGACACGCGATTGAGCGTGAAGCCCATCGCGGTCGAAGCGAACAGGGTCAGCGCCAGGGTCAGGACGACGGCGCTGCCGACGACGATGGCTTCGCGCCAGCCCAAGGCGAACAGGACCAGCAACACCACCGAGCCGGTGGCGAACACGAGCTTCTGGATGAGTTTTTGCGCCTTGTCGGTCGCAGTGCGGCCGTAGTCGCGCGTGACGGCGACGTGCACGCCCTCGGGAATGACTTCGCCACGCAATTGTTCGATCCGCCGACCGACTGCCGCGGTGATGTCGGCGGCATTGCTGCCGGGCTTCTTGGCGATCGCGAGGGTGACGGCCGGGGCCACGCCGCTGGCGGGGCCATCGCGGCCGGCGTGCGTGCCATGCCAGACGTAGCGCGTGGCGATGTCGGCGCCGGCGCTCACGTCGGCGATGTCGGACAACCTGAGCGGCTTGCCGTCGCGCAAACCGATCACCAGCCCGGCGACGTCGTCCGCATCGGCGAGGAACGTACCGACGGTCACCGGGGTCGCCGTTCCTTCGCCCACGCGCTCTCCCGCGTGCCGGACGACGTTGGCGGCTTGCAAGGCCTGCGCCACGTCGGCCAGTGCGAGGCCGTGCGTCGCCAACCGAGCGGCATCGAGCGTCACCGAGACCACGCGATCCGGCGCACCGATGCTGTACACATCGCGCGTACCGTCGATGCGCTTGATCTGGTTTTCGAGCGCATGCGCCACTTCCGCCAGTTCGCTGGCGCCGCGGCGCGGGTCGTCGGTCCACAGCGTGAGAGCCATCACCGGAACATCGTCGATGCCCTTGGGCTTGACCAACGGCTGGCCCACGCCGAGTCCCGGCGGCATCCAGTCCTGGTTCGAATACACCTGGTTGTAGAGCCGCACGATGGCCGGTTGCCGCTCCACGCCGACGGTGTATTCCACCGTCAGCACGGCGAGGCCGGGTCGGCTGACCGAATACACGTGCTTGACGCCCTCGATTTCCGCGAGCTTCTGTTCGAGCGGCGCGCTCACCAGTTGTTCGACATCGCTGGCGCTGGCGCCGGCGAACGGCACGAAAACGTTCGCCATCGTCACGTCGATCTGCGGCTCCTCCTCGCGCGGCGTGATCATCACCGCCACCAGGCCGAGCAGCAGCCCCATCAACGCGAGGATGGGCGTCAGCGGGTTCGCCTGGAACGCGGCGGCAAGGCGACCCGACAGCCCCAGGCGATTTCGCGACTCACTCATGGGCGACACCCGCGGCGCGCCGCTGCGCCTGCAAGGCCTGCAAGGCGGCGACCGGATCGGCGGCCACGACGTCGCCGGACTTCAACCCCGCCAGCACCTCGACCTGATCGCCGAGGCGTTGGCCGATCCTGATCTGGCGCAGGGAAATGCGTGGTCCTTCGAGCACGTACACGCCGCTGACTTCGCCGCGCTGGACGACGGCGGTTCGTGGCACGCGGACCTGCGCGCCGCCGCCGATCGGGAATACCACCTTCGCGGACGTGCCGGGCAGCGGTGCGTCCGTCGTCGCCGGCAGGGCGACGCGAACACGCACGCTCTGCGTGACGGGATCGGCTGCCGGGAACACGAGGATCGCCGTCGCCTCGATGCGCCGGCCATCGGCCAGCAGCACGGTGGCGCGATCGACCGACCGGATCGCTTCGCCTTCGCGCTGCGGAACATCGACTTCGATGCGAAGTTCGCCCGGCGCGTACAGGGACAGCAGAGGCTGTCCGACCGAGACGCTCTCGCCCGGTTCGACCCGGCGCGCGCTCACGACGCCATCGAAGGGCGCGCGCACGACGGTGTAATCGTTCTGTTGACCCGCCTGCGCCAATTGCGCACGCGCAGCGTCGCGCGCGGCCACGGCAGCGTCGCGCGCGGCCCGGGCCTGGTCGAGCTGCAGACGCGAAACATATTGCTTGGCGCCCAGCGCCGCGAAGCGTGCGTAATTCGCCTGCGCTTCGGCCGCGTTGGCTTCGGCCGCGCGCAGTTGCGCCCGCGCCGCATCCGCACCGGCCTGTTGCTCTGTCGTGGTCAGCCGCAGCAGCACATCGCCGGCCCGGACACGGTGATCGACATCGACGGCAGCGACAGTAACGCGCCCGTTGGTCTGCGCCGACAGATCGGCGTGTCGAACCGCCTCGATCACGCCGTCCCAGGCCCGGCCATTGCCGGCGCCGCCGGATCCGCCGGATCCGATCGTGTGCGTCTCGAGTCGCGGCGAAGCGACCGACGCCGCTTGTTCCGGTCCGCTGCCGCAGGCGGCGAGCGCGAGCAGCAGGCAGACAGCCAGCGCGTTGCGTATCGATGCGATCACGGCACGACCCTCGTCGGACTGGCTGTTCAACGGAAGCCGCAGCCCGCCGGCTGGCCGCGACCCACGCCCAACTTGCGCAGGATCATCGCGGCCGGACAGAAGCCGGTGACGCTCGATTGCATCAGGTTCAGGCCGATGAAGGCGGTGAACAGCCACCACAACGGCGAAACGAATTGCGTAAGGGCGATGCTGATCAGGATCATCACGCCGGCGAACATCATCACGGCACGGTCGAGGCTCATGGTTTTTCTCCTGGTTTGGTTCTTTGTCTGGATGGAATATCGCGTGCTCAGGGCTTGCCGTCCTTGAGCCGCTCGATGCCGAGCAGGCCCAGGATGTATTTCTCGTAGATCGGCTCGGACGTGCCGTTGCGCATCTTGAACAGGAAGTACTTTTCGAAAGCCACCTTCGCGATGTGCACCCAGCGCCCTTTCTTCGCCCAGGTGACGTTGCGCGGAGGAATCTGCGGCAGGGCGACGAAGGCCACGCCGCTGTCGCCCATGTCGGCCAGGCAGACGGCGTTCCAGGTTCCTTCGATATCGGTGGGCTTCCCGGCCAGCTCGGCCTCGATGTTGCGCACGATGGTGGTCACCATCGACTCGATCATGAAACCGGTTTTCGGCGCGCCGGTCGGCACCGGCGTCGGCTCGACCGGCGGAATCGCCACGCAGACGCCGGCGGCGAATATTTCCCGGTACTTCGGGCTGCGCATCTGTTTGTCCACGAGCACGAAGCCGCGCGCATTGCACAGGCCTTCGACCGCGGCGACAGCCGGCACGCCCTTGAAGGCGGGCAACAGCATGGAATAAGCGAAGGGAAGCACGTGTTCCTTCTTCGCTTTGCCCTCTTCGTCGTGCTCGGCAACGGTCATCTCGCCGGCGCGCACGTCGGCGACCTTGGCGTTGGTGATCCACTTGATGTGGCGCTGGCGCAACTCCGACTCCATCAGTCCCTTGGAGTCGCCGACGCCGCCCAGGCCCATGTGGCCGATGTAGGGCTCGGCGGTAACGAAGGTCATCGGCACCTTGTCGCGCAGCTTGCGCTTGCGCAGATCGGCGTCGAGGATCATGGCGAACTCGTAGGCCGGGCCGTAACAGCTCGCGCCCTGCACCGCGCCGACCACGATCGGCCCGGGCTTGGCCAGAAACTCCTGGTAATGCGCCCAGGCTTCCAGCGCATGCGGCGTCGTGCACACCGATTGGGTGTGGCCGGGGGCCGGACCCAGGCCCGGCACTTCCTCGAACGCCAGCTTCGGGCCGGTGCAGATCAACAAGTAATCGTAGGGAAGTCGTTGCCCCGCCGAGGTCACCACCTTCTTTTCCAGCGGCAGGATCTCCGTGACGGCATGCGGCAGGAAATCGATGTTCTTCTTCGAAAGATAGTCGCCGGCCGGCAGGGTGATGTCCCTGTCTTCGCGCCATCCGACTGCGACCCAGGGATTGGAAGGCGTGAAACTGAAACGATCGCCATCGCCGATGACGGTGATCCGATGCGAAGGTCCCAGGGTTTCGCGCAATTCATACGCGGCGCTCATGCCGCCCAAGCCCGCCCCGATGACGATGATGTCGGCCATGTTCTCTCTCCTTTGCGCGAAGTCGCTCAACGGTCCAGTAGCTGCCGGACCACCGGTTCCAGGGCGGTCAAACCGGCCTCGCGTCCGAAGGCGATCGCTTCAGCCGGCGATTTGCCGCCATGCCGGGCCTCCGCCAGCGCGAGCAGCGCGCCACAGCGATTGGCGCTGCCGCAATGCACGAGCACGGCGCCCTCCGCCTGCTGCAGCGCGTCCCACAGGGCATCCGCCTGCACTGCACCCAGTGTGTGCGCTCCATCCACCGGCACATTGACGTAGGTCAAGCCGGCCGCCCGGACTTCGGCGCCCTCGTCGCGCCCCGGAATCTCGGCGTGGGGGCGCAGGTTGACGACGGTGCGCACGCCCTGGCGCGCGAGCTCCTGCCATGCACCGGGCACCGGTTGGCCGCCGGTCAACAAGCCGGGGCGCGGCTGGCGAAAATTGGGTATCAGGTCGGGCAGTTCCATGCGAATTCCTCTGAGGGATCAGCGGTCGTTGCCGCAATAGATGTCGTGCAAGGTTTGCATCACCCGATGGACCGGACCCTCGGGCAAGGAATAGAAGATCGACTGGCCTTCGCGGCGCGTCTGCACCATGTCGGCTTCGCGCAGCACCGACAGGTGCTGGGACAGCGCCGACTGGCTGAGCTCGCTGCCGGCCAGCAGTTCGCCGACGCTCGCCTCCCGACCCACCAATTGGCATAGGATCAACAGGCGCTGCTCGTTGCCCATGGCCTTCAACAGGCTGGACGCTTCGCAGGCATGCGCCTGCATTTGGCGGATGGCGTCGGGTGCGGTTTTCTTGCGGGTGGCCATTGCGGGTTGTCTCCGGGTTCGCCGGCATTATATTAGATTTTACTAATTTAGCAACATCTAATAGAAGGAACCGTTCAGCCATGGTCCAGCCCCGCCCCGAGGTACGACCCTTCTTCCACCCGGACAGCAATACCTGGTCCTACCTGGTGGCCGACCCGGCAAGCAAGGACGCGCTCGTCATCGACCCGGTGCTCGACTACGACCCGAAATCCGGTCGGACCGGCACCGCGTCCATCGGCAAGATCGCCGAGGCCATCGCCGAAGGCGCCCTGCAGCTGCGCTGGATCCTGGAAACCCATGCGCACGCCGATCACCTCACCGCCGCGCCCTGGTTGCAGGCGCAGTGCGGTGGCCGCATCGGCATCGGCGAAGGCATCCGCCAGGTGCAGGCGACCTTCAAGCCGGTCTTCAATCTGGAAGCGGATTTCGCCACCGACGGCTCGCAATTCGATCATCTGTTCGCCGACGACGAGACCTTCTGTCTCGGCAAGACCGAAGTGCGGGTGATCGCCGTGCCCGGCCACACCAGCGACAGCGTGGCCTATCTGGTCGGCGATGCGCTCTTCGTCGGCGATTCGATCTTCATGCCCGACGGCGGTACGGCGCGCTGCGATTTCCCCGGCGGCGACGCCGCCATGCTCTACCGTTCGATCCGGCGACTGCTCGCCCTGCCGGACGAAACGCGCTTGTTCGTCTGCCACGACTACGGCCCGGGCGGCCGCGCCATCGCGCACGAGACGACGATCGGCGAGCAACGCCGCGCCAACATCCATGTGCGCGACGGCATCGACGAAGCGGCATTCGTCGCGATGCGCCAAGCCCGCGACGCCACCTTGGCCATGCCGGTGCTGCTGCTGCCCGCGGTGCAGGTGAATATCCGTGCGGGGCGGCTGCCGCCGCCGGAAGCCAATGGCGTGCGTTACCTGAAGATTCCGCTGGACCGCCTGTGATGGTGCGGGAACTCGCCTCGCTGGACGAAGCCGTCGCGGAAATTCTGCGGCATGCGGGCGGCCGCTTGCGCGTCGCCGCTCCGCTCGGCATCGGCAAACCGCATCGCCTGCTCAACGCGATCTACGATGCGGTCGCCGATCACGCCGACCGTTCGCTGCAGATCTACACGGCGCTGTCGCTCACGCCACCGTCGGCGGGCAGCGACCTGGAGCGGCGCTTCCTGCAGCCTTTCGTCGACCGGCATTTCGGCGAGGATTTCCCCCGCCTGAAATACACGCTGGCGCAGCGCGCCGATGCCCTGCCGCCGAACGTGCGGGTCGAGGAGTTCTACCTGCAATCCGGCGCGCAACTCGATTCGGCGCAGTCGCAGCAGGACTATTCCAGCCTGAACTACACGCATGTCGCGCGCACGGTCGCCGCGCACGGCGTCAACGTGTTGGTGCAGAAGGTGGCGCGCGAGCCGGGCGGTACGCGACTGAGCCTGAGCTGCAATCCGGACCTGACCTTCGATCTGCTGGACGAGATCGCGCGACTCGGCAAACCGCGCCCGCTGGCGGTGGCCGAAGTCGATCCGCATCTGCCCTGGCTCGGCGGATCGGCCTGCGCGCCGGAAGGATTCTTCGACCTCGTGATCGATCTTCCCGGCACCGCGCCGAAACTCTTCGCCTTGCCGCGACAACCGGTCGGCGATGCCGACTATGCGATCGGCCTGCGCGCAAGCGCCCTGGTGAGGGACGGAGGCACCCTGCAGATCGGCATCGGCTCCTTGTCCGACGCGATCTGCCACGGCCTCATCCTGCGCCACACGCGCAACGAGGAATATCGCCTGCTGCTGGAAGCGCTCGCTCCAGGCTATGCCGAAAGCGAACTGGTGCATCGGATCGGCGGCGTCGAGCCGTTCCGCCTGGGCCTGTACGGCGCCAGCGAACTGGTCAACGACGGCTTCATGCGCCTCGCGCAAGCCGGCATCCTGCGCCGACGCGTGCTGGACGATGTCGAGGCGATGCGCCGCATCGGCGACAACCAGGCCACGGAGGAAGACCGGCGCCGTCTCGAAACCGAAGGCCGTTGGCTGGACGGGGGCTTCTACCTCGGCTCGGGCGAGCTTTACGACTGGCTGCGTTCCCTGCCGGAGGAGCAGCGTCGCGGCATCGGCATGACGCGCATCTCCCATATCAACGAGCTCTACGGCGGCAACGAAGCGCTGGAGCGCCTGCAACGGCGCGACGCCCGGTTTTTCAACAGCTGCATGATGATGACGGCGCTCGGCGCCGCCGTTTCCGACGCCCTGGCCGATGGCAGGGTGGTCTCCGGCGTCGGCGGCCAGTACAACTTCGTGGCGATGGCGCATGCCTTGCGCGACGGTCGTTCGGTGCTGATGTTCCGTGCGGTACGCGAGGCGCGCGGCATCGCCGCATCGAGCGTGCTGTGGAACTACGGACATTGCACCATTCCGCGCCATCTGCGCGACATCGCCATCACCGAATACGGCGTGGCCGACCTGCGCGGCGCCAGCGACAGCGAATGCGTGCAGCGCATGCTGGGCCTGTGCGATGCGCGCTTCCAGGACCGCCTGGTGGCGAAGGCGAAGGCCGCGAGGAAACTGCCGGCGGCGTTCCCGCTTGCGCCGCGCCTCGCGGAAAACACGCCCGCACGCCTCGCCGCGACGCTGCGCCCTTACCGGCAGATTGGGCTGTTGCCCGACTACCCATTGGGCAGCGACTTCACCGAGGTCGAGCAGCGGCTGGTGCGGGCGCTGGGCTGGTTGAAATCGGCTACGGCAACGCGCGGCGGCAAGCTGCGCACGATCGCATCAGCGCTGACGACCCCGACGGTCGAAGACGGCGAAGCGATGAAGCGCATGGCGCTGCAGGCCCCGACGACACTGGCCGAACGCGTCTTGGCCAGGTTGCTGCGGCTGGCGCTGCAGCACACTCGGCGCTAGCGGTAGCCACTGACGCCGCTCCTGCAACAGCGCGCAGCCGCGGCGCACCGCCCGCAGGAGCGGCGCCAGCCGCGACCGTCGGTTACAGCGCTTTCGCCGCCGCGACCACCGCATCCGCCGTGATGCCGAAATGCGCGTACAGATGTTCGGCGGGCGCCGACGCACCGAAACTATCGATACCGATCACCACGCCTTCCAGACCGACGTACTTGCGCCAGAAGTCGGTCACGCCGGCTTCCACCGCAATCCGCTTGCGACAGGACGAAGGCAGGACCGACTCGCGATAGTCCGCCGGCTGGCGATCGAAACGATTGCTCGAGGGCATCGACACCACGCGCGCACGCAGGCCATCGCTCTCGAGACGCTTCGCCGCCCGCATCGCCAGGTCGACTTCCGAGCCGGTGCCGATCAGCAGCACGTCCGTGTTCGGATCGAAACCGCCGGCCGATTCGTGCAGCACGTAGGCGCCGCGGGCGATATTGCGGAGTTGCTGCGCGCTGCGCGCCTGGTGCGCGAGGTTCTGCCGGCTGAATACCAGGCAGGTCGGGCCGTCGCGACGCTCGACCGCGCGCTGCCATGCCGCCGCCGATTCGACGGCGTCGCAGGGACGCCAGACTTCGTTGTTCGGGATGTAGCGCAGCGAAGCCAGGTGTTCGACCGGCTGGTGGGTCGGACCGTCTTCGCCCAGGCCGATCGAATCATGCGTGAAGACATGCACGACATTGGCCGGAATCAGCGCCGACATGCGCAAGGCGTTGCGCGAGTAGTCGGAGAACACCAGGAAGGTGGCGTCGTAGGGCAGGAACCCGCCGTGCAGGGCCAGGCCGTTGCAAATCGCGCTCATGCCGAACTCGCGCACGCCGAAATACACGTAGTTCGCGTTGGCGTCGTTCGAGGTGACCGACTTGCTGCCTTTCCACAGCGTCAGGTTCGAATGCGCCAGGTCGGCCGAGCCGCCGATCAGTTCCGGCAGCAGCGGACCGAAGGTTTCCAGCGCCATTTGCGAAGCCTTGCGCGAGGCGACGACCGGGCCCTCGGCCTGCAATTTTTCCAGATAGTTCTGCGCGGCCTCGGCGAAGCCCTCGGGCAGCTCGCCGCGCAGCCGGCGCGACAGCTCGGCGGCCTGCGCCGGATACTGCGTCGCGTAGGCCTCGAACAGCGCGTTCCATTCCGCTTCGCGCGCGCCGGTGCTGTTCCGGCGCCAGCCTTCGTAGATGGCCGCGGGAATCTCGAACGGCGTATGCGGCCAGCCGAGCTGGGTGCGCGCCGCGGCGAGCTCGTCCTTGCCCAGCGGCGCGCCGTGCGCGGATTCCTTGCCCTGCTTGGTCGGCGCACCGAAACCGATGACGGTGCGGCAGCAGATCAGCGTGGGCTTGTTCGTTTCGGCCAGTGCGGTCTTGATGGCCTGCTGGATTTCCACGGCGTCGTGGCCATCGACCTTGCGGATCACCTGCCAGCCGTAGGCTTCGAAACGCGCGGCGGTGTCGTCGGTGAACCAGCCGTCGGTATTGCCGTCGATCGAGATGTGGTTGTCGTCCCAGAAACAGACCAGCTTGCCCAGGCCCCAGGTACCGGCGAGCGAAGCGGCTTCGTGCGAGATGCCTTCCATCAGACAGCCGTCGCCGAGGAAAACCCAGGTGCGATGATCGACGATATCGAAGCCGTCGCGATTGAAACGCTGCGCGAGCAATTTTTCCGCCAGGGCAAAACCGACCGCGTTCGCCAGGCCTTGGCCGAGCGGGCCGGTGGTCGTTTCGACGCCAGGCGTTTCGTGCCGCTCCGGATGACCGGCGGTCTTGGAATGCAGTTGCCGGAAACGCTTGATCTCATCCATCGGCAGGTCGTAACCGGCCAGGTGCAGCAGCGCGTACTGCAGCATCGAGCCATGGCCGTTCGAGAGCACGAAACGGTCGCGGTTGGCCCACTGCGGATTGTTCGGGTTGTGCCGGAGGAAATCGTTCCAGAGCACTTCGGCAATGTCGGCCATGCCCATTGGCATGCCGGGATGACCGGATTTGGCCTGCTCGACGGCGTCGGCGGCGAGGAAACGGACGGCGTTCGCGAGGTCGCGACGGGAAGGCTGGCTCATGGGGCGGCTCGAGGAAGGCGGCGGGCTGCCCGGTCGGGCCGGGCGGCCTATTGTCCCAAACTCGTCCGGCGCTGTCGCCGTTGCGATGCGCCCCGCCGCTTGTTAGGCCGCGACGGCGCCGCGGCCGGGATCAGGCCGTACCGGCGCCCACAGGCAGCGAGGCGTCGCTCTCGCCACGGCTGACCACGACCGCGCCGACCAGGTCGCCGGTCACGTTCACCGTGGTGCGGCACATGTCCAGGAAACGATCGACGCCGAGGATCAGGCCGATGCCTTCGGGCGGAACGCCGACCATGCCGCAGATCAGCGCGACCACGGGCAGCGAACCCGCCGGCACGCCGGCCGTGCCGATGCCGCCCAGGATGCAGACGAACATCACCATGAGCTGTTGGCCCAGATCGAGCTCGATACCGAAGAACTGCGCCAGGAACAGGACCGTGACGCCTTCGAACAGGGCGGTGCCGTTCTGGTTCGCGGTGGCGCCGACCGTCAGCACGAAGCGCGAAACGCGGCGCGGCAGGTTCAGTTTGTCGTCGGCCACGCGCAAGGCGGTGGGCAGGGTGGCGTTCGACGAAGCGGTGGCGAAGGCCATCAGCATCGCCTCCTGCGAGCCGCGGAAGAAGCGCAGCGGCGACCAACCCCCGAACACGCGCAACAGCAGCGGATAGACGACGAACATGTGCAGACTCAAGGCCAGCACCACCACGCCGGCGTACTGACCCAGGCGCAGCAGCAGGTCCCAGCCGAACACCGCCGCCAGGTTGAACATCAGGCAGGCGACCGCATAGGGCGCGGCGCGGATGACGCCGTTGATCAGCGTCATCGACACGTCGAACAGGCCTTCGATCGATTGCTGCAGGCGCTTGGCCGCTTCCGTGCGCGTCAGCACCAGGCCGACGCCCAGGGCGACGGCGAAGAACATCACCGCCAGCACGTCGAAATCGGCGGCCGACTTGATCACGTTGCGCGGCACGATGCCGATCAGCATCTGCATGCCGGTCGCCGAGGTCTTGCTGGACGCGATGATTTCCTGCGCACTGCCGGATTTCTCGGCGATCAGCTGCTGCGCCAGTTGCGGGTCCATGCCGGCGCCCGGCTTGAAGAGATTGACCAGCAGCAGGCCGATCAGCACGGCCATCGCCGACACGCTGACGGTGTAGAGCAGCGTCTTCCAGCCGACGCGACCGAGCGCCCGGATATCGCCCATCTCCGCCACGCCCATGACCAGGGCCGAGAACAGCAGCGGCAGCACCAGCATGAACAACAGGGCGAGGAAAATCTTGCCGATCGGCTCGGTGACATAAGCGATGAAGCCGGGCAGCCAACTGGCCTCGCCGGCCCAGAAATGCGCGACCAGGCCGGCCGTCGTGCCGATCACGAAGGCCAGCAGCATTTTCAGGTGCAGCGGCATGCCGGTGCGCGCGGCGTCTTGATTGCTCATGGCGAACCTATCGGCGCTTCCGGCGCCTCGCGTGTCGGACGGATCTCACCGGTCTTCAGGCGCGCGAGATAAGTGTCGAGCTCGCGCTTGACCACCGGCGCCAGCAGGTAGATGCCGATCACGTTGGGGATCGCCATCAGGAAGAACACGGCGTCGGAAAAATCCGCCAGCCGCTCGAAGTTCATCGTGGTTCCGACCAAGGTGCAGGCGAGGAACAACAGCTGGTAACCGCGCTTCACCCAGGCTTTCTCGCCGAACAGATAGGTGGCGCCCTTCTCGCCGTAGTAGGCGTAGGAAATCATCGTGGAATAGGCGAACAGGAATACGGCGATCGCCAGCAGGCTGGGCATCCAGGAGCCGACGGAGGCGAAGGCGGCCGCGGTCAGGGCGACGCCGTTGCTGCCCTGGTTGAGATGGACGGCATCGGTGACCACGATCACCAGCGCCGTCATCGTGCAGATGACGACGGTATCGACGAACGGCTCCCAGGTCGCGACCAGGCCTTCGGTCACCGGATACTGGGTCTTCACCGCCGAATGGGCGATCGCCGCCGAACCGATACCCGCTTCGTTGGAGAACGCCGCGCGCCGGAAGCCGATCAGCATGACGCCGACGGCACCGCCGGCAACCCCTTCGGGCGAAAAGGCGCCGCGAACGATGGCGACGAAGGCGGCCGGCACCTGCTCGGCGTGAACCGCCAGCACGACCAGGCCCGCGAGCAGATACAGCCCCGCCATCAGCGGCACGAGCTTGTCGGTGACGCGCGCGATGTTCTTCATGCCGCCGACGATGACGATGCCGACCATGAAGGCGAGCACGAGGCCGAACAGCCATCCTTTGTCCGCGAACCAGCTGGTGTCGGCGCCGCCGGTGATCACGACCAGGGCCTGTTGCGCGCCGTTGGACTGGAACAAGTTGCCGGCGCCGATCGCGCCGCCGACGCAGAACAGCGCGAACAGCATGCCGAGCACGCGACCCAGCGGGGCCAGGCGCGGATACTCCGCGGCGATGCCGCGCGAGAGCGTGTACATCGGTCCGCCGGAAACGGAACCGTCGGGATTGATCTGGCGATACTTCACGCCCAGGGTGCACTCGGCGAACTTGGACGCCATGCCGAGGACGCCGGCGAGGATCATCCAGAAGGTCGCGCCCGGGCCTCCGAGCTTGATCGCCAGCGCCACGCCCGCGATGTTGCCGAGGCCCACGGTGCCTGACAGCGCAGTGGCCAGGGCCTGGAAATGGCTGACTTCGCCCGCGACTTTCGCGTCGGCGTAGTCGCCGCGCAACAGCCTGAAACCGAGCAGGAAGCCGCGGACGTTGATGAAACGGAAGTAGAGCGTGCAGAAGACGGCGACCGCGATCAGCCAGCCCAGGATCAACGGGACGTCCACGCCGCCGATGCTCACGGCACTGAAGACGAGACTGGCGATCTTGTCGGTGAACGGCCCGACCGCTTCCTGGATTCTCTGGTCGATGCCGGTGGTGGCGGGTTGGGCGACGGCCGGCGTAGCCGAGATGAGGGCAAGCGCACCCGCCAGACGACGATCGACCATGAGAAGCCCCGGAATAGCCTTGGCGGAGGATACACCAGCCGGCGCGGCGCGGGCCGCGTCAGCACTTGGCCAGCAGTTCCTCGAGCGTCTGGGGCTTGCCGATCAGATAACCCTGGGCGTAATCGCAATCGAGGCGGCGCAAGGCCTCGAGCATCTCTTCCGTCTCGATGCCTTCCACCACGATATCGGCTTCTATCGCCTTGCCCATGCGCACGATCGCTTCGACGATCGCCATGGACCGTGGTTCCACCAACATGCTGCGGGTGAAGGCCTGGTCGACCTTCATCGTGTCGAACGCGAGCTTGTGCAGATGGGTCAGGTGCGAATAGCCGGTACCGAAATCGTCGAGAGCGACCTGGATGCCATGCTGGTGGCAAAGGGCGATGATGCCGGCCACGAGGTCGTAGTTGAGGGCCTGGCTCTCGGTGATTTCGACCTTCAGGCTGTTGCGCGGCAGGCCCGCCTTGTCGACGCGCGCGACGACACGCTCGATGAGTTCCGGCTGGCCGAGTTGCCGAGCCGACACGTTGACGGCGATGAAAGGCTTCGGGTCGGCGCCGGCGGCGATGAAACGGCTCACGGCCCGGCATGCCGCATCGAACACGTACTCGCCGATCGGCACGATCAACGAGGTTTCTTCCGCCAGGGCGACGAATTCCGCCGGAGAAATGGGCCCGCGCTCCGGATGCGTCCAGCGCACCAGCGCCTCGTAGCCGGCGACTTTGCCGCTGGCCACGTGCAACAGCGGTTGGTAGCGCACATCAAGCCCGTCGTTGTTCAGGGCTTCGCGCAATTGCGACTCGAGGCGGATCTTGCTGACGCCGAGCTGCTCGGACGGCGTTTCTTCGGAACTGGGTTCATGGCGTTTGCCCTGCAGGGCGGCCAGGGCGCCGCGATAGCGCTTGAGCTGTCCTTCGAGCAGGGAGCGGATGATCGGATCGGTCTCGGCCAGGCGTTCGCTGATCTGTGTGCGATCGATCGGGATGAGCACGCTTTCGCTGATGGCCGTCGCCGTCGCCGTCCGCGGCGCATCGTCGATGACCGCCATTTCGCCCAGCAGGTCGCCGGCACCGAGATGGCTCAGCACCACCCGCTGGCCGTGCTGCAGGGCGCTGACTTCCACCTGCCCTTGCTCGATCAGGAAGGCCGTGGTCGGCGCATCTCCCTCCTGGAACAGCACTTCGCCCGCGTTCAGCGTGATTCGCATGGAAAGCCCCCTGACTCGCCATTACCCGGAAAAGGCACGGGGCCGCAAAGCGGCCCCGTGCCATCGTTCTAACGCACTATCAGCGCCGCGAAGTCTGCAACACGCGCGGCGTCACGAAGATCAGCAGCTCGGCCTTGGTGTGGCCGCGTTCGCGCTTCTTGAACAGGTTGCCCAGGAAGGGCACGTCGCCCAACCACGGCACCTTGTTCACGTCGTCGCGGCTCTTGAACTCGTACACGCCGCCGATGACCACGGTATTGCCGTTGTCGACCAGCACCGCCGTGCTGACTTCGCGACGGCTCAGGGAGGGCACGCCGCCGGCCTCGATCGACTTCACGTCGTCCTTCTTGATCGCCAGGGTGAGGTACACACGACCGTCCTGGGTGATGGTCGGGGTGACCTTCAACTCGAGCAGGGCCTCCTTGAACTGCG
>CAYWHO010000035.1:0-14768 GCA_964458195.1 uncultured Arenimonas sp. | reverse complement strand
GAAAACCGGGGTCAGAGTACATTTTTCCTTTAAAAATGTACTCCGACCCCTTGCCCTGACCCTTTGCTCAGTGGCGAACGGGTAGAATAGGCACCCATTCCTCCCCCGCCCGGCGCCTGCGCCCAGGCGTATCGCGAGCAAGCCATGACTTCCGAATCCTCCGCCTCCGCGGCCCCTGCCTCTTTCCGCGAGCTGGGCCTCTCCGAGCCCCTCCTTCGCGTGCTGGCGGAAGTCGGTTATGAATCGCCCTCGCCCATCCAGGCCGCGACCATTCCGGAACTGCTGGCGGGCCGCGACGTGCTCGGCCAGGCGCAGACCGGTACCGGCAAGACCGCGGCCTTCGCCCTGCCCCTGCTGCACCAGCTCGACCTGTCGAAGTCGAAGCCGCAGGTGCTGGTGCTGGCGCCGACGCGCGAACTGGCGATCCAGGTCGCCGAGGCCTTCCAGCGTTACGCCTCGCAGTTGCACGGTTTCCAGGTGCTGCCGATCTACGGCGGCCAGAGCTATGGGCCGCAGCTGTCGGCCCTGCGTCGCGGCGTGCACGTCGTGGTCGGCACGCCCGGTCGCGTGATCGATCATCTCGACAAGGGCACGCTCGACCTCTCGCAGCTTTCCACCCTCGTGCTCGACGAAGCCGACGAGATGCTGCGCATGGGCTTCATCGACGATGTCGAGAACATCATCAAGAAGACGCCGGAGAACCGCCGCGTCGCCCTGTTCTCGGCAACGATGCCGCCGGCCATCCGCCGCATCGCCCAGACCTATTTGAAGGATCCGGCCGAAGTCACCATCGCGGCGAAGACGCGCACCGCCGACAACATCCGCCAGCGCTTCTGGCAGGTCAGCGGATTGCACAAGCTCGACGCCTTGACGCGCATCCTCGAAGCCGAGCCCTTCGACGCGATGATCGTCTTCGCGCGTACCAAGCTCGCCACCGACGAACTGGCGGAAAAGCTGCAGGCGCGCGGCTTCTCTGCTGCCAGCATCAATGGCGACGTGCAGCAGCCCCAGCGCGAACGCACCATCCAGCAGCTTAAGGACGGCAAGATCGACATCCTCGTCGCCACCGACGTGGCGGCGCGCGGCCTCGACGTCGATCGCATCAGCCACGTGCTGAACTACGACGTGCCCTACGACACCGAAAGCTACGTGCACCGCATCGGCCGCACCGGCCGCGCCGGCCGCAGCGGCGAGGCGATCCTGTTCATCGCCCCGCGCGAGCGCAACATGCTGCGCTCGATCGAGCGCGCCACCCGTCAGCCGATCGAGCCGATGGAACTACCGACGATCGAGGCGATCAACGATGTGCGCATCACCAAGTTCAAGAACCAGATCAGCGAAACCCTGGCCGCCGGCGAGCTCGACCTGTTCCAGCGCCTGATCGAGGATTTCGAGCAGGCGCACAACGTGCCCGCGATCGAGATCGCGGCGGCGCTGGCCAAGATGGCGCGCGGCGACGTGCCCTTGCTGCTGGAAGCGCCGAAGCGCGAACCGAAGCCGGCTTTCGCCGAGCGCAAGTTCGAGTCGTCGGAGCGTCCGCCGCGCAAGGAACGCGGCGAGCGCTTCGAGCGGGCGGAACGCCCAGAGCGTCCCGCCTTCCCGAAGAAGGAACGGGTCGCGCGCGAAGCCGATGCCGGCATGCAGACCTTCCGCATCGAAGTCGGCTACGACCACGGCGTGAAGCCCGGCAACATCGTCGGCGCCATCGCCAACGAGGCCGGGCTCGACAGCAAGAACATCGGCCGCATCGAGATCTTCGAAGACCACAGCCTGATCGACCTGCCCGAAGGCATGCCGCCCGACATCATGTCGCACCTGAAAACGGTGTGGTGCGCGGGGCAGCAGTTGCGCATCACCCGCGACGGCGAAGCGCCCGACACCGCCGGCAAGAAGCCCGCGAGCCGCAAGCCTTTCGGCAAGAAGGAATTCGGCGGCAAGAAGTCCTTCGGCGACAAGCCGCCGTTCAAGGCCCGACACGAAAGCGGCGACGCCGGTGCCGGCAAGCCCTTCAAGTCCGGAAAACCCAAGCCGCATCGCAAGGGTCCGCCGCGCGCCTGACGCCATCGGGCGCCGTCGCGACAGCCTGATACGCTAAGGGGCATGGCCACCGTGCTGATGCCCCTGCCCAGCCACGACTTCGACCCGACCGAAAGCGGGTTGCCGTGGCGTGTGCTGGAAAGCCGCGGCCACCGCGTGGTGTTCGCGACGCCCGACGGTCGCCCGGCCGAAGCCGACGCACGCATGCTCACCGGCGAAGGCCTCGGTCCGGCGAAGCACGCCCTGATGGCGGACGCGAATGGCCGTGAGGCCTATGCGGCGATGAGCCGCAGCGAGGCGTTCGCAAAACCGCTGCGACACGAGCAGATCGATCCCGCCGACTACGACGGCCTGCTGCTGCCCGGCGGTCATGCGCCGCGCATGCGCGAATACCTGGAATCGCATCTGTTGCAGGGCGTCGTCAGCGCGATGTTCGCTGCCGACAAGCCCGTGGCGGCGGTCTGCCATGGCGTCGTGCTGGTGGCGCGCTCGCTGGGCAAGGACGGGCTTTCCGTCCTGCATGGCCGCAAGACCACGGCCCTGCTCGAACTGCAGGAAATGCTGGCCTGGAACGTGACGCGGCTGTGGCGGGGCGATTACTACCGCACCTATCCGCAGTCGGTGCAGGCCGAAGTGACCGAAGCCCTGGCCTCGCCCGAGGATTTCATCGCCGGACCGACACCGCTGCTGCGCGACGCGCCCGGAAAACTCGAGCGCGGCTTCACCGTGCGCGACGGAAACTATCTTTCCGCGCGTTGGCCCGGCGATGTGCACCGCTTCGCGGAAGAATTCGCCGACATGCTGACGGCGCCGCGCTGAAACGCGCCTGCTTCAGGCCTTGAGCAACAGGCCCAGCATCAGCACGGCGAAAGCCAGGGCGATCAAGACGCGCACGCGTACGGTACTCATGCCTCGCCCTCCCAGAGTTTTCGCCAGCCGTCCCGTCCGAGGCGGCGCAGCGTATCGATATTACGCTCATAGATGCTGGCCGCGTCGGGAAAGGCCTCGACCGCCTTGTCGATGCTGCTTTCACGCAGCAGATGCAGGGTCGGATAGGGCGAGCGGTTGCTGAAATTCTCGATGTCGTCCGGCAGGCTGTCGGCGAAACGATAGTCGGGGTGGAAACTCGCGACCTGCAATTCGCCGTCGAGCGCAAGCTCGGACACGGCCGCGTCGGCGATTTCGAGGAAATCGTTGTAGTCGAGGAAATCCGCCAGCGCGTAGGGATGGATCAGCAGTGTGGTCTCGATCCGCGCGGGATCGGCATCTGCCAGGAATCGCAGCTCGTGCAGCAGGTCGGCCAGCAGGCCCTCCGCCTCCGTCGCATCGCTGACGACATAACGAACTTGCTGCTTCGCATGCACGGCCTTGGCGAACGGGCACAGGTTCAGGCCGATCACGGCCCGTTCCAGCCAGCGTTGCGTCGCGTCGATGATCTCGCGTTCGGAAGTCATGCGGCATCGTCCCGTCCAGGCCTGCATCTTACGCCTGGCCCGAGGGCGCCATGACGGATACGGCCATGGACGGCCGAATGCGCTTCTCCCAGAATGACCGCTGTCCCAGGGAGAGACCCCATGCACTTGCACGCCGCGCTGATCACCGCCCTTACCGTACTGCTCAATATCCTCGCCATGTACTTCGTCGGCCAGGCCCGCGGCCGTTACCAGGTCAAGGCGCCGGCCACCTCGGGTCACCCGGATTTCGACCGCGTGTTCCGCGCCCACCAGAACACGCTCGAACAGACCGTGCTGTTCCTGCCCGTGCTGTGGCTGGCCACGCTGTACGCGAACGAGACCACCGCGATGGGACTGGGCTATGCCTGGCTGATCGGCCGGGTCTGGTACCTGTTCGGCTACATGCGCGAAGCCGGCAAGCGTTCGATGGGTTTCCTGATCGGCGCGCTCGCCGCCTTCGGCCTGCTGGGCATGGCCCTGGCCGGCATCGTCATGCGCATGTTGGGCTGAGCCGCATTCGGTTCGCAACGGAACAACGGCCGGGAATCCCGGCCGTTTCTTTTCCTGTTACAGCCGTGCGGATTTCACCAGGAGGCTCTTGGCCAACTGCGCATGGACGTAGCCGACGCCGCGGGCGATATGCAGGCCGATTGCGAACACGAGGATGGCGACGCCCAGGAACACGGGGAAACTCCACCACGGGGCGGTGAAATACCAGTTGCCGATGCTGATCGTGCCGTGGTCGTTGAACTGGTCCACGATCGGAATGGCCGCGATGCCGAAACTGACGGCCAGCAAGCCCACCGCGAACGCGAAATAGGCGGCACCCAAGGGCTGCATGAGCAACATGTAGATCATCGACGACCAGCTGCGCGGATCGGTGAATAGCGTCTTGATGCGCTCCAGCGCCGACACATCCTTGTTCTTGACCTGGTAGGTCGGCCGGCGCGGCATGCGTTCGCCGAGCAGGGCCTCGACCAGTCGCCCTTCGAACAGCGCGATGCCGCGCACGCTGGCGAAAAACAGGATGGCCACCGGAATTCCGATGATCAGGATCGACAGGCCCAGGCTCAGGCTCATGCCGGTCACCACCCAGGTGAAATAGAGGATGCCCGTCACCAGCGACAGCAGCATGTAGAACAAGGAAGTGTAGGCGCGCGAATCGATCAGCACGCCGAAGAAACGGCCGGCCGTCGAACGCTGCGGCTTGCGCGGCGGCGGCTGCAGGGCTTTCGCCACCGTGGTTTCGGTCTGCCGATAGATGTCCGCGACTTCTTCCGGATCGCCGTAGCTGCCGGCGATGGACGCGAGCACCGTCGCTTCGTCCTGCGCGGGATTCTCGGCCAGTTCGGCCCGCAGGTATTCCTCGGCGTCGTACAAGGCGTCCTGCACCAGGGCAGGATCGGACCCGGCGAGCGCGCGACGCAATTGCTCGAGGTATTCGGAAACGGTTTTCGGGGTCGGGGCGTTCATGGCGTCCTTCCTTCAAGGATGTTGTCGACGGCGTCGCGCGCCGAGTTCCAGTGTTCGATCCAGGCCGCCAGTACGGCGCGGCCCTGCGGGGTGATGCGGTAGTAGCGTCGCGGCGGACCGGCGACCGAAGGTTCGACTTCGCTGGCCAGCAGGCCGGAGGCATCGAGATTGCGCAGCACCGGATAGAGCGCGCTCTGCTTGCCGCTGAGGAAGGTCTCGCCCTCGTGTTCCAGGCGCTTGGCGATCTGGTAGCCGTACATCGGCTCGCGCGCCTGGTCGAGCACGGCCAGCAACACGAGCGAGACGGTGCCCGTGCTCAGCTCTTTCTGGAACTTCTTGGTATGGCTTTCCAGGTCGGACATGGGAAGGGCCCAGGTTTGGGTGGTGAGGCTCTAGTAGTGAGGCCATACTATTATTAATCTAACTATAGTGAACCTGCCAGAAGTCATGGCCCTGCCGGAACCAGCTGGGTATCGTCATCGGACCCCCTTCAGGACGATCGACGATGGCCGACCGCAAGATGCCGGTGCTGTTCCTGGGGCACGGCTCGCCGATGAATGCGATCGAAGACAACGCTTGGCGCCGGAGCTGGCAGGCGCTGGGCAAGCGCCTGCCGCGCCCCCAGGCCATCCTTTGCGTTTCCGCGCATTGGGAAACCGACGGCCCGCAACTGACCGCGCATCCGCAGCCGGAAACCATCCATGACTTCTACGGTTTCCCGAAGCCGCTGTTCGACATGCGCTATCCGGCGCCGGGCAGCCCCGGGCTAGCGCGTCGCGCGCAGGAACTGATCGGCGCAGAAGCGCGCCTGGACGAACGGCGCGGCCTCGACCATGGCGCCTGGGCCGTGCTCGAACCGATGTATCCGGAAGCCGACATCCCGGTGGTGCAACTGGGCCTGGATACGCGGCGCCCGGGCGAATGGCATTACGAAGTGGCGAAGAAGCTCGCACCGCTGCGCGAGAAAGGCGTGTTGATCGTCGGCAGCGGCAACATCGTGCATAACCTGCGCGTGTTCCGATTCCACGAAACGAAACCCTACGACTGGGCGCAGCGATTCGACGACATCGTGGCGCAGCGCATCCGCGAACATTCGCACGATGACCTGCAGTCCTACACGCGCCTGGACCCGGACGCGCTGCTGTCGGTACCGACGCCGGAACACTATCTGCCGTTGCTTTACGTGCTGGCGCTGCAGGAACCCGGCGAAACGGCGGCTTTCTTCAACGAGGAAGTTCAGAGCTCGATTTCGATGCGCTCGGTGCTGATCGGCGCTTAGCGCCCGACACCTTCTTGCGCGGCGGTTTCGCTTCCGCGGCCCGGCGCGCGGCCTGCAATGCGAGCAGTGCCCAGGGGCGCATGGCCTCGGCCGAATCCATCGCTTCGTCCGGCGCGTTCCAGTAGCTCATCTCGATGCGGCGGCCATGGCCGTCGTAGACGAAGGCTGCGCACCCGGCCTGCTCGAATCGGGATCGCGAAAGCGCGTCCACCTTCAGATAAAGGCGCTCCTCGATCACGATGGCGAAAAAAACGCCGTCGCAGTACAGGCCATGGCCGCCGAACATGCGGCGCACGGCAATGCGGCCAAGCGGATCGAGCAGTTCGTGCAGATAGTCGATGAAACCATCGTTGCGCATGGACGCCTCGCCTCCCCTGCGCGATGACTGTACTCTCCCGGCATGGAAAAAACATACGACCGCGCCTATTTCTCCCACTGGTACCGCCGCTACGGCCGCGGCCATTCGGCGATGCTGCAACGCAAGGTCGCACTCGCCGTGGCGGCCGCCGAGTACTACCTCGAACGACCGATCCGCAGCGTGATCGACGTCGGCTGCGGCGAGGCGGTCTGGCGCAAGCCCCTGCTGGCGCTGCGACCGCGCCTGCACTACCAGGGCGTCGACGCCAGCGAATACGCGGTGCGGCGCTTCGGGCGGTCGCGCAACATCGCGCTGGCGAGTTTCGGCCAACTGGCGGAGCTGCGCTTCGGGCCGCCGGCCGACCTCCTGGTCTGTTCCGACATGCTGCACTACGTGCCGGACGCCGAACTCAAGCGCGGCCTGACCGGCTTCGACGATCTGTGCGACGGCGTCGCCTTCATCGAGGTCTTCACGAAAGAGGACGATATCGTCGGGGATTTCGACGGGTTCCTGCCGCGCACGGCCGACTGGTACCGCCGGCAGTTCCGCGCCGCCGGCCTGCGTGCCTGCGGCTCCCATCTTTACCTGAGCCCGCATCTGTCCGGCCACGGCGCCAGCCTCGAAATGCAGGCTTGAGCACGCGTCGACGGCACGCGCCTGTGCAAGAATCCGGGCTCACCCTCAGGATGCCGCCATGAAACGGACCGCACGAACCGCCCTCGCTTTCGCCCTTTCCCTTGCATTGTCCGGCACCCTGGCGGCCGACAAGCCGGCCGAAGCGAAAAAGCCCGTGACGATGGCCGACATTCTCGCCGCGTCGACGCCGTCGGATTGGCGCCCGCTCGATCCGCAGAACACGATGTATCTCGAACTCGCCAGTGGGCGCGTCGTGATCGAACTCTCGCCCGGTTACGCGCCCGAGCATGTCGCCAATATCCGCACGTTGGTAAAACAAGGTTATTACGACGGCCTGGCGATCGTGCGTTCGCAGGACAACTATGTCGTGCAATGGGCCGACCCGAACGACGACGATTCCGAGGCCAAGGACGGAAAGCCCAAGGCCAAGTCCCTCGGCGCGGCCAAGGCGCAACTGGTTTCCGAATACACCGTGCCGATCAGCGATGCCACGCCGTTCACCCGTTTGCCCGATGCCGATGGTTATGCGCCGCAGGTCGGCTTCGCCCAGGGCATGCCAGCCGGTCGCGACCCGAAGAACAACCAGACCTGGCTGGCGCATTGTTACGGCGCGCTGGGCGTCGCCCGCGGCAACGATCCGCTCAGCGGCAACGGCAGCAGCCTGTACGTGATCATCGGCCACGCGCCGCGCCAGCTCGATCGCAACATCAATGTCGCCGGCCGCGTCGTGCAGGGCATGGAAAAGCTGTCGATCCTGCCTCGCGGCACCGGCCCGCTCGGCTTCTACGAAAAGCCCGAGCAGCATGTGCCGATCACTTCGATCCGGCTGGCCGCCGACGTGCCGGAAGCGGAACGCTCGAAGCTCGAAGTACTGCGCACCGATACTCCCACCTGGGACGCGCTGGTCGCGTCGCGGCGCAATCGCAAGGACGACTGGTACCAGGTTCCGGCCGGCTACGTGGAACTGTGCAACGTGCCGATCCCGGTGCGCCCCATCGAGCCGCCCAAGCCCGCGGCCGACAAATAAGCCGCTGCACCCGCGCAAAAAAACGAGGGGCGGGTTTCCCCGCCCCTCGTCTTCCCTCCCCCACTCTTGTACTTAGAACTCCTGCGAGAAACGGATGCCGAACGTGCGCGGCTGCGCCACGACCGTATACGGCTGGTAGCCACAGGTGAGGGCAGCGCATTGCGCGAAGCGGGCCAACTCGGCGCGCTCGTCGAACACGTTCTTGATGTAGAAATCCAGCGACCAGGAATCGCGCCGCAGGCCGGCCGAAAGATCCGTCAACGTGTAGGCATCGAGCTCGCCGAGCAGGGCGCTCTGCGTTTCGCGCAGATCGGTCGTGCGACTGCCCTGGTGCGACACCGCCACCTGCCAGTAGGCCTCGCCACCGGCGAAATCGAAGGTGTAGCGCGCATTGAGGTTGCCCTTGAAGCGGGCCGTGACCGGCAGTCGCGTTCCGGAGAAGGCGCGATCGTACGGCGACACCGGCAGGTAGCAGTCCGGATCGAGCACGCCACTGGGTGAGGTGGCCGCGCAGTAGTCGGCCGTCAGCTTGGCGTCGTACCAGGCCATGCCGCCGCTGATCATCAGATTGTAGGTCGCCGCCCAGTTGATCTCCGTCTCCAGACCGCGAATCCGCGCCTGCGCCGCGTTGCGGATTTCGGTCAGGCCGTTCTGGCCCAGATAGGAGAACTGGAAGTCGTCCCAGTTTTCCTGGAACACCGCGCCGTTGAACGAGAGGCGATTGTCGGCCCAGGTCGTCTTCCAGCCCAACTCGTAGTTGGTCAGGAAGTCGGACGTATACGGGGGCAGCGTGCCTTTGCGGTTGATGCCGCCGGGACGGAAACCTTCGGACCAGGTGAAATAGATGAGCTTGTTGTCGTCCAACTGGTAGGTCAGGTTGAAACGGCCGACGTGGTCGCTTTCGTCGACCTCCTTGTCGATGTTCACGCAAGGCCCGCCGTAGAGCTGTTCGTTGGAGAAGCAGGCCGCCTCGCCGGTCGAGCCGCTGAAGCCGGCGCCGTAACCGAAGAAACCCTTGAGGCTGTTGCTCACGCGGAAGAAGCGCAAGCCGACCGTGGCCGTCAGTTTGTCGGTGAAGTCGTAGGACAGCTCGCCGAAGATCGCTTCGTCGTGGTCCTTGCGCCGCTGCGCCGTCAGCCAGATGGTGTCCTCCCAGCCCGGCACCTCGAGCGAGGAAGCCAGGCCGTCGACGCGATAACGCTGCTGGATTTCGTGCCCCTGCTCCTGCCAGAACACGCCGCCGACGAAACGGAACTTGTTGTCCTTGGGCGAAGCGATGCGCAGCTCGTGGCTGGTCTTGCTGTAACCGTCGCGCGCCTGGATGTACTGGGCCGGATTGATCAGGTCGCCGTCGTCGTCGTAGAAATAGGCGCCGTAACCGGCCAGGGTGTCGTACCAGAAACCGTAGTCGTTGTAGTCGGACTCGGAATCGACCGTGCGGTTGAGACGGGAGAAGGCGTAGGTCAGGTCGAAATTGCCGATCTTGCCCTGCACCGTCAGCGCCGCCTGGGTGAAGTTGTCGTTCGACTGCTCGGGATAGAAATGCGTGACCGCCAGATCGCCGACGCCGGGGTCGAAACCGGTACTGCCGTGAGCGCCCATGTGCTGGGCGATGATGCTCGGCGTGACCGTCCAGTTCTCGTTGAAGTTGATGCCCAGCGCCGCACGCACGCCGTAGGTGTTCGAATCGTTGTAATCCTGTTCGATGCGATCGCCGTTGTCGATGGTGATGCCCGAGGTCGGGAACGTACGGCGTCCGAAGACATTGTCGACGTAACCCGCTTCGTGTTTCTCCCAGCCGACGAGGCGAATGGCGACCTTGTCGTTGATCGGCAGGTTGAGGAAGCCTTCGGCGACATGACCGACGCCGCCGCCGTCGATGCTGTTGGCCTCGATGCTGTAACCGCTCGAGCGCGCGCTGGGGTCCGGCTTGCGGGTGATGATGCGCACCGTGCCGGCCTGAGAACTGGCGCCGTACAGCGTGCCCTGCGGGCCGGCCAGCGCTTCAAGCCGCTCGATGTCGTACATGTGGATGTCGAGCGCACCCTGGATCGTGGTGATCGGTTGCTCGTCGAGGTACATGCCCACGCTCGGCTGCGAGCCGGAGTGGTTGCCGTCGCCGCCGCTGGCGACGCCGCGCATGTAGACCTGCACGAAACCCGGGCCGGAGAACACGCCGCCGCCGGCGGTGCCGTAGGACAGGCTGGGGATCATCTTCGCGTAGTCGTCGAAATCGGCGACGTTCTGCTGCTCCAGCTGGGCGTTGCCGATGGCCTGGATGCTGATCGGCACCTTCTGCAGGTTTTCCTCGCGCTTCTGCGCGGTCACCGTCACGGTGCCGATGGTGGTGGCCTTGTCCTTCTTGGCGGCGGCCTGGTCCTGGGCCGCGCCGCTGGTGTCCTGCTCGGCCTGGGTCTCGTCGGCGAAAGCAGGAGCGCTGATGGCGAAACAGATCGCCAACGCGAGCGGCAACTTGGCGGGACGTTGCCGCCTGGTGATTCGGTGTCTGGCATGGTGCATCGTCTTACTCCCCGGCTGTGGTTCGGTTCAAACGCTTGGATGGGCAAAAATTTCCGGCACCGCCGGATAGGCATCGAGCACGGGCCCCAACGCGAGTTTCAGCGGGCCCAGCCACGGCTCGTAATGCCGCCACTGGTCCACGCCATCGCGATTGATCGGGCGCCGTACCTGTTCTGAACTCGCGGTTCGCACCGCACGCTCGTTCTGGTGGAAATGCAGGCAACGATCGTCGAAAGGCAGGCCGCAAGCGGCGAGCAGACGGCGGATTTCGCCCTCGCTGTCCTCGACCATGCTCTCGTGGAACACGCGATGCACCGCGCCCGGCCGCAGCGCGTCGAAATGCGCCATCAACTCGACGTAATCGCGGTAGTAGCGGCCGATGTCTTGCAGCCCGTAGCTGAAGTTCTGCCCGCGGGCGAAATGCTGCTTGAAGTTCGACAGGCAGCAGCCGAGCGGATGCCGGCGGGCGTCGACGACCCGGGCGTTCGGCAGGATCAGACGGATCAGGCCGAGGTGCAGGAAGTTGTTCGGCATCTTGTCGATGAAGAACGGCGCGTCCGTCTTGCGCTGGATTCGGGTGCGCTGCAGGTACTCGCGGCCCAGCGCACGCACTTCGTCGGCGTCGAGTTCGGCCAGGGCGCGATGATAGCCGCCGACCGAATCGTCCCCGGCCCGCCGGCGCAACGCGCGCGTGATCGAGATGATCTCGGGCAGTTCCTGCGTACCTTCGACCAGCGGATGGCTCGACAGGATCTGTTCGATCAGGGTGGAACCGGCGCGCGGCAGGCCGACGATGAAGATCGGATCGGGCGAGGGATCGCCCCAGCCTTCGCGCGCGGCGAAGAAAGCCGCATCGTAGGCCTGCTTCGCATGGGCGATGCGCGCCGAGGTTTCGCCGGCGCTGTACGGAACGCGCTGCAGGCGCAGGCGATTGCCCGCTTCGTAATGCCGGAAGGAGGCTTCGTATTCGCCGGCGTCTTCCAGCGCCTTGCCCAGGGCGAAGTCGAAATGCAGGCGGTGCTCCTCGTCCAGCGATTCGCGCGCGAGCTGCGCACGCATCGCCGCGATGTCCTCGGCGGAGAATCGGTAGGTCTTCAGGTTGGCCAGACTCCACCAGGCCTCGCCGAAAGCCGGATCGAGTTCGATGCTGCGCCGGTAGGCGCGTATCGCTTCTTCCTGGCGGCCCTCGGTTTTCAGCGTGTGCGCGTAACTGAGCCAGATGCGCGGATGGGTCGGATATTCGCGCAGCAACCGCTCGTACAGCGCGATGCCGGCGGCGAATTCGCCGATGCGGCAGAGGATCGCCGCCTTGAGGTTCCGCATCGCCGGATTATGCGCATCGCCGGCAAGCAGCAGCTCGATCTGTTTCAGCGCCTCGTCCGGCTGGTTGCCGCGATAGAGCACCAGGGCCAGGTTCTGCCGGGCCTCGCGGAAGCCCGGCGCCAGTTCGAGCGCGCGCCCGAGCAAGCGTTCGGCCTCTTCGTTGCGACCGATGCGTACCGCCAGTTCGGCCAACATGCGCATGGCCGCGACGTCAGTCGGCGAGCGATAGAGGTGCTGTTTGAGCCGTTGCTCCGCCTCCGGCAAGCGGTTCTCGTGCAAGGCGGCGGCGGCGGCCATGAGCGCCGGATCGCCGATCGAATGGCGGACATGGCGCGCATAGGCCTCGGCGGCGCCGACGCTGTCGCCGACCGCGGTCAGGTGATCGCCCAGCGCCAGCCAGGCCTGCGGCAAATCGGGCTTGAGTTCCAGGGCACGACGCAGTGCCGCCAGGGCTTCGTCGCCTTGACCGGCGCGTCCGAGCGCGATACCGAGTTCGTATTGGGCCAGCGCCCATTGCGGCTGGGTGCCGGCCAGCTTGCGCAGCACCTCGGCCGCCTGTCTCGCCTCGCCCAGGGCGGCGTGCGACCTGCCCAGCAGCAGCAAAGCCATCGGATGATCCTGCACGGCCTTGAGGATCTCGCCTGCCTGTTCGCCGGCGAGGACCGGATCGGTTGCGAGCAGCCGCGAGGCATGCGCCAGCGCAATCTCGACAGAGGCGGTCGACTCGGACACGGCTTTCCTTGAAGGGGCGACTTCCAGACCCTGCCGCTCGCATCGCGGCAGCCGGACAGACGCCCCGGTGACCCGCGCGACGGGATCGCCGACACATAATCAGATTGTCCCGAGGGCGTCAATATTCCGTTAACGGGCGTCTCCCGGCAGGCTGTCCGGGAGCCGGGGGAGAACGCGATGCCGTGGTTCGTCTATCTCATCGAATGCCTCGACGGCAGCCTCTATACCGGGGCGGCGACCGATGTCGCGCGCCGCTTCGACGAACATCGCCGGGGCCGGGGCGCGCGCTACACGCGCTCGCATCCCCCGCTGGCATTGCGGGCCGTGATCGCCTGCGCCGACCGGTCGGAGGCGCTCAGGCGCGAGTGGGCGATCAAGCGCCTGCCCGTCGCCGCCAAGCGCGAACTTTGCCTGCGTCATCCGCCCGACGGCGAAATATCGGCTAGGCTTTGCGCCTTGCCGCCGGCCGCGCTCCGCGCCGGGGCCGAAACCATCGAGGAAGCCCGCATGCTCAAGACCGGCGACAAGGCCCCGGATTTCTCCCTGCCGAGCGACACCGGCCACATCATCGACAGCGCCGCGCTCAAGGGCCGGCGCTACGTGCTGTACTTCTATCCGAAGGACGATACCCCCGGCTGTACGCGCGAGGCCTGCGCCTTCCGCGACAATCTTCCCGGCTTCGGGAAGCTCTCGGTCCCGGTATTCGGCGTCAGCGCCGACGACGAAAAGCGCCATGCGAAGTTCGTGCGCAAGTATTCGCTGAACTTCCCGCTGTTGTCCGACCCCGACCATGAATTGCTCGAAGCCTACGGGGTCTGGGTCGAGAAGAGCCTGTACGGCCGCAAGTACATGGGTATCGCCCGGTGCAGCTTCGTCGTCGATGCCAAAGGCCGCATCGAGAAGGTCTGGGACAAGGTGAACGTCGATACGCATGCGGCGGAAGTGCTGAGCTATCTGGGCGGCCAACCGGTCGCCGGGGCGCCGGCAACGCCCGCGAAGAAGACGGCCGGGAAGCTCGCCAAGCCGAAACCCATTGCAACGAAAAAACCCGCCTCGAAAAAGGCGGCAACGAAAAAGACGCCAACGAAAAAACCGGTAGCGAAGAAAGCCGCGACGAAGAAAACCGCGACCCGCAAGACCGTCAGGAAGGCTGTCGCGAAAAAGAAACCCGCGACGCGGCGCTGACCGGAGACGGCGAGCATGCGCCCTCAGACGCGGGCCTACGCGCAGATCCATCTCTGTGTGCTGCTCTGGGGTTTCACCGCCATCCTCGGCAAGCTGATCACGCTGCCGGCGCTGGCCCTGGTCTGCTGGCGCATGCTGTTGGTCAGCGCGACCCTGTTGCTCCTGCCACGCGTCTGGCGCGGCCTGCGCGCCCTGCCGCGCAGGCTGCTGGTCATTTACGCCGGCATCGGCGCCGTCGTCGCCCTGCACTGGCTGACGTTCTATGGCGCCATCAAGCTGTCGAACGCCTCCGTCGCCGCCAGTTGCCTCGCGCTCGGATCGGTGTTCGCGGCGGTGCTCGAGCCCTGGATCGCCGGCCGGCGTTTCGATCCGCGCGAACTGATGCTCGGCGCGATCGCCATTCCAGGCATCGTGCTGCTGTTCGGCGGCGTATCGGCCGGCATGCATGCCGGCATCGCCGTCGGCGTGCTGTCCGCGTTCCTGACGGCGCTGTTCAGCGCCTTGAACAAGCGCTATGTCGAACATGCCGAACCGCTGACCGTCACCGGCGTCGAGCTCGGCGCCGGCCTGGCCTTCCTGTTGCTCGCCTCGCCCCTGTTGCCGGGAGGCGACGGCCCGCTGTTCCCGATTCCGGATCTGCGCGACGGCGCATTGCTGCTGACCCTGGCCTGGGTCTGCACCCTGCTGCCGTTCTCGCTCTCCCTGGCCGCGCTGCGTCATGTCAGCGCCTTCAGCGTGCAGCTG
>CAYWHO010000034.1:0-14804 GCA_964458195.1 uncultured Arenimonas sp. | reverse complement strand
TGTCCTCCCGGCATGCTCGGCATCGGCATCGGCGTAACGGAGGAAAAAGCCATGTTGCTGGAGAAAGAAGCGCTGATGGAGCCGATCCACATCACCGAGCTGCAGGCGCGCGGTCCGTCGAACCGTGCCGAGGAACTGCGGTTGGAACTGTACGAGAAGGTCAATGCGCTGGGCATCGGCGCGCAAGGCCTGGGCGGACTGACGACGGTGCTCGACATCAAGGTCCGGGACTATCCGACGCATGCGGCCAATCTGCCGGTGGCGATGATCCCGAATTGCGCTGCCACGCGGCATGCGCATTTCACCCTCGACGGCAGTGGCCCGGTGATGCTGGAGCCGCCTTCGCTGGAAGATTGGCCGACGCTGACCTACGACGCCTCGAAAGGGCGTCGGGTCGATCTGGACAGCGTCACGCCGGAAGACGTGGCGAGCTGGAAGCCCGGCGAGGTGCTGCTACTCAACGGCAAGTTGTTGACCGGTCGCGACGCCGCGCACAAGCGCATCGTGGACATGCTCAACCGGGGCGAGCCCTTGCCGGTCGATTTCAGCGGGCGCTTCATCTATTACGTCGGGCCGGTCGATCCGGTACGCGACGAAGTCGTCGGGCCCGCCGGCCCGACCACGGCCACCCGCATGGACAAGTTCACCGGCCAGGTGCTGGCCCAGACCGGATTGCTCGGCATGGTCGGCAAGGCCGAACGCGGTCCGGTGGCGATCGAGGCGATCCGCCAGCATCGTTCGGTCTATCTGATGGCCGTCGGCGGCGCCGCCTACCTCGTTTCGAAGGCGATCAAGGCCTCGCGCGTGGTCGGCTTCGCCGACCTCGGCATGGAGGCGATCTACGAGTTCACGGTGCAGGACATGCCGGTGACGGTGGCGGTGGACAGTGCCGGCACGTCGGTGCACCAGACCGGCCCGAAGGAATGGCAGGCCCGTATCGGCAAGATTCCCGTCGCGGTCGAATGACGGCGGCGCCCCGCCGGGCTATCGCATCGTGGCGAAAAAGCCGGTATGTTTCGGCTCGACTGTGTTTGCGTAGGTCACAATGAATCGTGGCCTGATGCGGTAGATCCACCGATCCGCTACATCTTGCACCCGTTTCTTCCTTGCAACCCAGTCGTCCGCCAGCGCTCGCGGCGGGCTTTCCATTGGGCCGTTTCAAGGGAAAAAGTCATGTCGGATCGTCAGATGGGTACCGTCAAGTGGTTCAACGATGCCAAGGGCTTCGGCTTCATCAGCCGCGAGAATGGCGAGGACGTGTTCGTGCACTTCCGCTCCATCCAGGGCACCGGGTTCAAGACGCTGAAGGAAGGCCAGAAGGTCAGCTTCAAGCTGGTCCAGGGCCAGAAGGGCATGCAGGCGGACGAAGTCCAGCCGCTGTAAGCCTCGCGGCTCCAGGCCGACGGAAAGCCCCGTGCCGAAAGGCCCGGGGCTTTTTCGTGGCGGGGCCGTTATGCTGCCCGCTTTCGGGAGTACGCCATGATCGAACTTTATTACTCGCCCAGCACCGCCAGCCTCGTCGTGCACTGGCTGCTGATCGAGCTCGATGTTCCGCACACGCTTCGCCGGCTCGATTTCGACAAGCGCGAACACAAGGCGCCCGAATACCTCGCGATCAATCCTGCCGGCGTGGTGCCGGCGCTGGTGATCGACGGCAAGCCGCTGCTGGAAGCGGCGGCCATCACCATGCATCTGGCCGATGCGCACCCGGCCGCCGGCCTGGCGCCGGCGCCGGGATCGATGGAACGTGCGGCGTACTACCAGTGGTTCTTCTTCATGGCCAATACGCTGCAGCCGGCGTATCGCGCCTGGTTCTATTCCGACGAAGTCGCCGGTGCGCAGAACGCCGAGGCGGCGAAGGCATGCGCCAGGGAACGTATCGAAGCGGCCTGGGCGCAGGTGGAAGCGCATCTGCTCGCCAACGGTCCGTTCCTGCTCGGCGACAAGCTCAGCGCCGCCGACTTCATGCTGACGATGCTGATGCGCTGGTCGCGCAACATGCCGCGACCGGCGCATACCTGGCCGACGCTGGCGAAACATGCCGCCACGATGAAATCGCGTCCGGCATTCAAGGAAGTCTATGCCCGCGAGGGTCTGAGCGACTGGACCTGAGCCGATGCCGCAGGCGCAACGTTTGCTGTTGGCGGGTGCAACCGGGCTGATCGGCGGTGAGGTCGTGGACCGCCTGCTCGGCGACGCGAATTGGCGAGGCCGCTTGCTCGTTCCCGCGCGCAGGGCGCTGACGCAGTCCGACCCGCGGCTGCGCGTGCGCGTAGGCAGCCTGGACGATGGCGAGAACCTGCCGCGTTTGCGCCAGGAACTGGCGACATTGCTGGAAGGCGAAGCCCTCGACGTATTCGTCAGCTGTCTCGGAACCACGATCAGGACGGCCGGTTCGCGCGAAGCCTTCATCGCCGTCGACCGCGAATTGGTGCTCCGCCTTGCGGCCGTCGCGCAGGAATTCGGAGCACGTCGGGCCATCATGGTTTCTTCCGTCGGCGCCAGCCGGCAGTCGGGCAATTTCTACCTGCGGGTGAAAGGCGAAGTGGAGGATGAACTCGAGCGCCTCGGATTCGAGCGCCTCGACATCCTTCGGCCGGGCCTGTTGCTGGGCGATCGGCAGGAGCACCGCAGCGGCGAAGCCGCCGCCCGTGCGCTGGCGCCCTGGATCAATCCCTTGATGGCGGGCCGGAAGCTCCGTCGCTATCGCGCGATCGAAGCGAACGTCGTCGCGCGCGCGATCGCGCGGCTCAGCGCCGAAACAGCGCCGGGAATCCACCTGCACGAATACGATTCGATCCGCCGCTGGGCGGATTCGCCGCTGCCCTGATCAGGGTTCGAGCCCGACCCGCAGCACGCTTCCGTCGTCCTCGTCGGTGAGCAGATACAGGTAGCCGTCAGGTCCCTGGCGCACGTCGCGGATGCGGCGGCCCATGTCCTCGAGCAGGATCTCCTGGCCGACGACCTTGTCGCCGTCGATCGACAGGCGCACGAGCTTGTGATGGGCGAGGGCGCCGACGAACAGACTGCCTTTCCAGGCCGGGAAGCGATCGGCGGTGTAGAACGCGAGTCCGCTGGGCGCGATCGACGGCGTCCAGTAGTGGACGGGCTGCTCCATGCCTTCCATCGCCGACTTTCCCGAGCCGATCGGCAAGCCGTTGTAATTCACGCCCAGGGTGATGACGGGCCAGCCGTAGTTGCGGCCCGCACGCGGAATGTTCAGTTCGTCGCCGCCGCGGGCGCCATGCTCGGTCTGCCAGAGTTCGCCGCTGACGGGATTGAGCGCCGCACCCTGCGCGTTGCGATGTCCGTACGACCAGATGGCGGTGACGGCATCGTCGCGGCCGACGAAGGGGTTGTCGTCGGGAATGCGACCATCGGGCCAGATGCGGAAGATCTTTCCCTGTCCACGGTCGAGACGCTGCACGTTCGGCCAGTTCATCCGGTCGCCGCTGGTGACGAACAGATGGCCGGAGCGATCGAATACCAGTCGCGAACCGAAATGCGATCCGCCCGGGAGTTTCGGTTGCTGCCGGAAAATCACTTCGCCCGATTCCAGGCCCGCTTCCCCGAGACGGCCGCGAAAAACGGCGGTACCTGCGCCGCCGTCGCCGGGTTCGCTGAAACTCAGGTAGATCCATCGGTTCGAGGCGAAGGCGGGATCCAGGGCCACGTCGAGCAAGCCGCCTTGCCCGATGGCTGCGACCACCGGCGTACCTCCCAAGGGTGCCGAGATTTTTCCGTCGGCGTCGACGATGCGCAGCCGCCCCGGCCGTTCGGTCACCAGCATTCGTCCATCGGGCAGGAAGGCCAGTCCCCAGGGATGTTCGAGGCCTTGCGCGATGGTTTCGACTTTCAGCTTGCCGCTCGCGCTGTCGAAATACTCGATGCCGGCTTCCCGAGTGCCGGAGCCGCGGTCGGCATCGGCGGCCTGCGGATCGCCCGTGCCGCAGGCGACGAGCAGCAGGGTGGAGAGCACCGCCAGTGCTTGCTTCATCGCGAATCTCCGTTCAGCGCAGCAGTGGCGCCAGGGATTTCCAGACATGATCGCGCAGTTTCGGCTGCGCGGCCGCGACCGGGTGCAGATTGTCGGGTTGGAAGGCGTCGCGGTCGGTGGCGATCGGTGCAAGCAGGAAGGGCAGCAGGGTCGTTTGATGCTTTTTCGACAATTCCACGAACAGTCGTTCGAAACCCTGGGTGTATTCCGGGCCGTAATTCGGCGGCAGGCGCATGCCGATCAGCAGGACCCTCGCCTTGGCGCTGCGCGCCGCGCCGATCATGCGATCGAGGTTGGCCCGGGTCTGGGCCAGGGACAGGCCGCGCAGGCCGTCGTTGGCGCCCAGGGCGATCACGACGACCGCAGGCTTGACCCGCGCCAGTTCGGAATCGATGCGCGTCGCGCCGCCGGCCGTCGTTTCGCCGCTGATGCTGCCGTTGACCACGCGCCAACCCGGATGAGTGGATTTCATGCGTTGCGCCGTAAGGGCGACCCAGCCCTGCTGCGCGCTCAGCCCATAGCCGGCCGAGAGCGAATCGCCCAGCACCAGGACGCTGCGGGTTTGCGCGGCGAGCGCCGGGGCGCAGGCCAGCCACAGGAGCAGCAGGGCCAGAATCCCTTGCTTGACGCGCCGTTGAAACGGCCGGTGCCACACTCCATGTACCGATTTCATAGTCCGGATTCCTCAGCGCATGAACTCCACCGTGGCGGCGTCGAACGCGGTTTCAAGTCCGGCGGCCAACGCCGCCCTGAATGTGAAAGCCATCGGCAAGCGCGTACGCCTGCCCGACCATGAGCTGACCATCCTGGAGGAGGTGAGTTTCAGCATCGCTGCCGGCGAGGCCGTTGCGGTGGTCGGTGCCTCGGGTTCGGGCAAGAGTACCCTGCTGTCCCTGCTGGCGGGACTGGATGTGCCCAGCGCCGGATCGGTGTTCCTCGACGGCACCGAGTTGTCGGCCCTGGATGAGGACGGTCGCGCCCGCGTCCGCGGCGAGAAGGTCGGTTTCGTCTTCCAGAACTTCCAATTGCTCCCGGCGCTGACCGCGCTGGAGAACGTCATGCTGCCGCTGGAACTGCGCGGCGAACGCGATGCCGCGTCGCCCGCGCGCGACATCCTCGCGAAAGTCGGCCTGGGCGAACGCCTCGATCACTACCCGCGGCAACTGTCCGGCGGCGAGCAGCAGCGTGTGGCGATCGCCCGTGCGTTCGTGACGCGTCCGGCCCTGTTGTTTGCCGATGAACCGACCGGCAATCTCGATACGGCCACCGGTCGCAGCATCGTCGATCAGTTGTTCGACCTCAATGCGCAGCAGGGGACGACCCTCATCCTGGTGACGCACGACGAACGCCTTGCCGCCCGTTGCAACCGCATCCTGCGCCTGGCGGCCGGTCGGTTGGTGGAGGCATGAGGACCGTCGCGCTGGCCTGGCGCCAGCTGCGGCGCGACCTGGCGGCCGGCGAGATCCGAATCCTGCTGGCGGCGCTCGTGCTGGCCGTGATGGCGGTAACCGCGGTGGGTCTGCTGACCGATCGCGCCGAACGCGCGTTGGCGCTGGAAGCCAACCGCCTGCTCGGCGGCGATGCGGTGTTGCGCGGCGACCAGCCGATCGCGCCGCAGTGGTTCGAGGCTGCGAAGGAACGCGGACTGCGCCAGGCGCAGACGCGATCGTTCAACAGCATGGTGCGTGTCGGCGAAGACCTGCGACTGGGCGAAGTGCGCGCGATCAGCGAAGGTTTTCCCTTGCGCGGCGAGTTCGTTTTGCGCGAAGGCGACGCCGACCGTGTCGCCCGCGCCGTGCCCGCGATGGGCAGCGCCTGGATGTCGCGCAGCGGTGCCGACGCGCTGGGTGCGCGCATCGGCGATACCGTTCGGCTCGGCAGCGCCGATTTCAGGCTGGTCGCCCTGGTCGTGCAGGAGCCCGACGCCGCGCTGGACTATTTCAGCAACGGCCCGAAGGTTTTCATCAACCTCACCGATCTCGCCGCCACCGGTCTGGAACAACCGGGTAGCCGCATCGCCTATCGCCTGGTGGTGGCAGGCGATGCCGCGGCGGTCGATGGATTCGTGACGGACGCGAAATCGAAACTCGCGCGCGGCCAACGTCTGGAGACGGCGGCCGACGCGCGGCCGGAGATCCGCTCGGCGCTGGATCGGGCCGGCCGTTTCCTCGGGCTGGCCGCGCTGGTGGCGGTCGTGCTCGCCGCCATCGCGGTGGCGATGGCGGCCCGGCGTCATAGCGCGAGGCATCTCGCCGGCAGCGCGGTGATGCGTTGCCTCGGCGCCAGCCAACGCACCCTGGCGGGCATTCACGTCGGCGAGCTGCTCATGCTGGGCTTGATCGGCAGCGCCATCGGGCTGGTGTTCGCTTACGGCCTGCAGGCGGCGGTCGGCGCCTGGCTGGCGCGTCTGCTCGGCGTGGCGATTCCCGCGGCGGGTTGGCAGCCGATGGCGGCCGGACTGGGCGTCGGCATGACGGTCTTGCTGGCGTTCGGCGCACCGCCGGTGCTCGCCTTGCGTCGCGTACCGGCCCTGCGCGTATTGCGTCGCGACGTGGACTTCGCCGAGCCCAGCGCTTGGGCGGTCGCGCTGCTGGCGCTGTCCGGCCTCGGCGTCCTGCTGTGGTGGAAAGCCGGTTCGCCGGCGCTGGCGAGCGCGGTGCTCGGCGGCATCGTCGGTACTCTCGCCGTGCTCGGCGCGCTGGCGTTTTCGCTGATCCTGCTGCTGCGCCGCCTGCGCACGCGGCTGCGCGGGCCCTGGCGCTACGGCCTGGCCAACCTCAGCCGTCGCATGGCATCGAGCGTGGCGCAGATTTCCTCGCTCGGCCTTGGCCTGATGGTGTTGCTGTTGCTGACGTTCGTGCGTACCGATCTGTTGTCGCGCTGGCAGCAGTCGCTGCCGCAGGACGCACCGAACCGTTTCCTGGTGAATGTGCAATCCGACCAGCTCGAAGACGTGAAGCGGCATCTGGTACAGGCCGGTATCGATTCGCCCCGACTGTATCCGATGATTCGCGGACGCCTGGTCGAGGTCAACGGCAAGCCCGTCAGCGGCGAAGATTTCGCCGGCAAGGACGAACGCACGCGGCGGCGCGCGGACCGCGAATTCAACCTCAGCGTGGCGGACAGGCTGCGCAAGGACAACGAGGTCGTGGACGGCAAGTTCTGGCCGGCCTCCGGTCCGAAACAGCCGGAGATATCGGTCGAGGAAGATTTCGCCGCCTCGCTGGGCTGGCGCGTCGGCGACCGCATCGCCTTCGATATCGCCGGCCAGCGTTTCGAGGCGCGCATCAGCAATCTGCGCAAGGTCGAATGGGAGAGTTTCCAGCCGAATTTCTTCGTGATCGCCTCGCCCGGTTCGATGGACGGGTATCCGGCGAGTTACATCGGCGGCATCCATGTGCCGAAAACCGATTCGCAGTTCAGCAATCGCCTGGTGTCGGCTTTCCCCAACCTGACGATCGTGGACATCGACGCGGTGCTCGATCAGGTGCGTCGGACCGTGCAGCAGGTCACGATGGTGGTGGAGGCCGTGTTCTATTTCTCGCTGATCGCCGGCGTGCTGGTCCTGCTGGCGACGGTCAGCGCATCGCAGGACGAGCGCCTGCTCGAAACCGCAGTGATGCGTGTGCTGGGCGGATCGCGACGCCAACTGCTGCTGGCGCAGGCGACCGAATTCGCCGCCATCGGCTTGCTGGCAGGAGCGACGGCAGCCATCGCCGCGACGGTTCTGGCCGGCGTCGTCGCGCAAGAGGTATTCGAGCTTCCGTGGAGCGCGGATTGGCGTTCGGCCTTGCTCAGCGCCGGCATCGGAATGCTGTCGGCCGTCGTGGCCGGCATGCTGGCCACGCGTCGCGTGCTGTCGGCGCCGCCGTCGGTGACCTTGCGCGAACTGCAGGAATAGCCGGGCTCAGCTCACGTAGAGCGCGAGGAAGAAGATCGCCAGCATCGCGAAAGCCAGCGCCAGCTTGAGCGCCGCGCCCACCGCCAGCCCCAGCCAGGTGGCGAACCCGGTGCGAGAAGCATCGCGCCATTCCTTGCCGCTGATCATTTCGCCAGCGACCGCACCGATGAACGGTCCGGCGAGCAGTCCGGGGATGCCGAAGAACAGGCCGGCGAAGGTGCCTATCGCCGCCCCGACCATCGCCCAGCGCGAAGCGCCGACGCGTTTCGCGCCGAGCAAGGTGGCGAGCAGATCCACCACGACCGAAAGCGCAGTCAGCGCGCCAAGGGCTACGAGGGTCCAGACGCCGATCTCGCGGAAGTCGCCGACCCAGGCCGCCAGCAACATGCCGGCGAACATCAGCGGCAGGCCGGGCAGGGCCGGCAGCACGGTGCCGGCGAGTCCGGCCAGGATCAGGATGCCGGACAGGACATACAACGCAGTGGAAGTTTCCATCCCTGCAATGTAGCGGCCGCCGGCCGGGATGCAAGTCGCGCAAAAGAAACGGCCCGCCGAAGCGGGCCGTTTCGTGGCGACGCGATCCCGATCAATTCTGCTTCGGGTTGTTTTCGGCGAAATACTCGTGGTTGTCGGCGTTGTCCACGGCGTTGTTCGGGTTGGAGATCGCCAGGGACTTGGCGCCCGACTGGCCGTAGACGTGATCGTCCGTGCCGGCGACGACGTTGAAGTGGCTCATCTCGTGGATCAGGGTGCCGGCCTTGGAGTCGGTGCCGGTGGTCGGTGCGCTCCAGAACGCCTTGCAGACGAAGATCTCGTAGGGCTTGGTCGGATAGACGTAGGCGTAGTAGTTCTGGTTGCAGCCGCAGTTGATCTTGATCTGCCCGCCGGACTGGTCCATCGCGCTATCGATGTTGGCGAAGTGCGAACGAACCGTGCTGTAGCGGCTGCTGGTGTAGGCGCCGAACCAGGTGGTGTAGCGCGGGCCCTGGGTACCGGCATTCAGGTACAGCTTCGAGTTCTCGGAATACTTGCGGGCTTCGACGACGGCCGTGCCGGCGCTGTTGATGCGCGAGGTCGTGCAGCCGACGTAGGTCACGCCGTTGACCGTGGACGTGGCGCCGGGAGAACCGGGCCTGGCCGATTCGGGCTGCAGGGAAAGCAGCGGGTTGTTGCGGTCCACCCACAGCTTCAGCGGCACCGATTCGAAGTTCAGCAGGCGGCCGTCGGCGGCGGCGATGCGCTGGCCCTTGCCGTTGAAGGCGCCTTGCAGGGTGCTGCGGAAACGCACGGTGTAATCGCCGCCGGCGCTCAGGTCATAGGCGCGGCTCAGGTCGACGGAGACGACCTTGGTTTCGTGCGGCTGGAACGTGACGAGATCGGCTTCGGTCGGCGCCGCGCGCTTGATCATCGGACCGAGGTAATCGACCTGCTTGCCGCCGCGCGATACGTCGAAGAGCTTGCCGGTGGCTTCGCTGCTCGGCAACAGCCAAGACGGGACCTTGACGATGTCGTTGCTGTTGTTGGTGATGCGGAACTGCACGGTGCCCATGAAGGCCTGCGAGCCGTTGCTGTCGGCCAGCATGCTGATGCGCAGGGGGTTGGCGGCATTGGCCTGGGCGCCGTTGCCGGTGCGGGCGGCGAACGCGGCGCCCGTGGCGGCGACCAGAGCGGTGGTCACCAGAAGGTTGCGAGCAAGTTTCGACATGCAGATCCCCGGAAAGTTTGGAAGGAAGGTCCGCCGTAGCGGACGATTCGACCTTAGCGCAGTGTGACGGGCTTGGCATGTTGCGAAGCCGCAAGTCCGTGTAAGCCATCGCCTCGCTGGCGGGTCAGGCATCGTCTCGGGCGGATTTCGCCCATCCGCGGCGAGGCGGGATCGGTTCTAATGGCCGCTGTTTTTGCCGGAAACACTGCATGAGCGACAGCCCGGACCTGGTCGAAAGCCGCAGCCCCGACGGTCACGTATGGAACCTGCGGCTCCGGCGGGCTGCCGGAGGGACGCACGCGCTGGTGTGGTTGCCGGCGCTTGGCGTTCCGGCCGCGAAATACGATGCCTTCGCGGCCGCCCTGGGCCGACGCGGCGTCAGCGTTGTCGTGCACGAATGGCGCGGCACCGGCAGCAGCTCCCTGCGGCCGTCGCGCGGCAGTGACTGGGGCTACCGCGAGCTGATCGAACGGGACATCCCCGCCTCGATCGCAGCCGCACAGGGGCATTTGCCCGGAAAGCGATGGATCCTCGGCGGCCACAGCCTCGGCGGCCAGCTCGCGGCCATGTCGCTCGCCATGACGCCGGAACAGGCCGAGGCCTTGCTGTTGATCGCGACCGGTGTGCCCGCCGCACGCCATTTCCCCGGGACACGAGCACTGGGCGTGCGCCTGTTCGCGCATGCGCTCGCTCCGTTGACGCGGCTGTTGGGCTCGTTCCCGGGCCATCGGCTGAACTGGGCAGGACACGAGGCCGGCCAGGTGATGCGCGATTGGGCCAGCACCGTGACCTCGGGGCATTACCGCCAACTGCAAACATTGCCGGGGATCGACGCGAAACTCCGCGCCCTGCAACAACCGGCCCTGGGGCTTCGCTTCAGCGACGACTGGCTGGTGCCGGCGAATTCGATGTCGGACCTGCTGGGTCGGATCGGTTCGACCGTGCATGAGTCCTCATGCCTGGACGAAGCCGCGCTCGGCGCGCGTCCCGATCACTTCCGCTGGATGCGGCAGCCCGATGCCGTGGCCGATGCGACCGTCGCCTGGCTGGCGCGTCACGTTCCTTGAGCGTTGCGGGGTTCTAGCCGCGGAAGTCGCGGTGGCAGCTGTCGCAGGATTGCTTGAGCTTGCTCAGCATCGCCGCAGCGGAAGGGCAGTTGCCGGGCGGGGACATCAACGCAGCGTCGGCGGCCGCGCGCAGCTCGCCGGCGTAGCGACCGAACTGCGCATCGCTGATGCGGTCGGCGAACGCGGGTTCGATATCGTTCGCGACGTAACGCAGCGTCTGCAGCCGCGGAATGATGTCCGTCGGCGCACAACGGTTCTGCTTGATGCTCTGGTCGAGCGCGCCGATCTGTGCGCCCAGCACCGCCATCACGCCCTGTGGGTAGGCGGTGCCGCGATTGAGGGAATTGATCAGGATGGCGGTGCCGAGGGCGCCGACGATGAGGCCGACGAGCAACAGGATCAATGAACGCATGGCCGCCTCCGGAAGACAGCCGCGACGATAGCACGGCGGCCGGAGGCGGCTGAAGGCGTGCGGCACTCAGCGCATCAGGATGGCGCGGCCGTTGTCGATGCGCACGACCGAACCTTCGCGCAGGTTGGCCGAGATCGTCGGCTGCGTGACGGTCACCCGCCGGCCGTCGTCCATGCGCACGGTGATGCGGTAGTCGTGCTTCACACTGCGTTTTTCGATGGCGTTGCCCGCCACCGCACCGCCGACCACGCCGGCCACCGTCGCCGCTTTCTTGCCGTCGCCCTTGCCGACCTGGTTGCCGAGTACGCCGCCGACGATGCCGCCGAGCACGGCGCCGCCGCCGCTGGATCTACCCGAGACTTCAAGCACTTCGATGCGCTCGACCGTACCGCACTCGTAGCAGCGGTTCACGGAAGGCGCGGGTGCGCGGCCGTAACCCGTCGAGGACGGGCTGCTCGCGCAGGCGCCGAGAGTAGCGGCCATCATCGCGGCCAGCAGGAACTTGCAACGCAGGTTGTGGCTAGTCATGGCTCACTCCGTGTCGAAACCAGGACTGCAAGTTAGACGCGCCTCGCTGAACGCGTACCGACCGCCTTCCGGCCTGTTGCGGCCGCATTCATCGCCGTGAGGACGATGTGGTGTCGTAAAATTGGCCGATGACCACCAGCAATCAAGCCGATCCCCGCTTCGCCGGCATCGACCGACTCTACGGCAAGGGCAGCGCCGCGCGACTGGCCGGCCGGCACGTCTGCGTCGTCGGTCTGGGCGGCGTAGGGTCCTGGGCGGTGGAGGCGTTCGCGCGCAGCGGCGTGGGCCGACTGACGCTGATCGACGCGGACGAAGTCTGCGTTTCCAATACCAACCGTCAGTTGCACGCGCTCGACGGACACTACGGACGCGGCAAGGCCGAGGTCCTCGCCGAGCGCTGTCGCGCGATCAACCCCGGCATCGAAGTCAGGACGATCTCTAGCTTCCTGACGCCGGCCAATCTTTCCGAACTGCTCGACCAGGGCTACGACCTGGTGCTCGACGCCTGCGACAGCTTCCGCAGCAAGGTCGAACTGATCGCCTGGTGCCGCCGACGCAAGCTGCCCGTGGTCGTGGTGGGTTCGGCCGGCGGCCGCACCGATCCGACCCAGATCCGCCTGCGCGACCTGTCGCGTACCGAACACGATGCGCTGTTGGCCCTGATCCGCAAGAAGTTGCGCGCCGAGTTCAATTTCCCCAAGAACAAGGACCGCTATTTCGGCGTGACTGCGGTGTATTCGCTCGAGAACGTGCAATACCCGCAGGCCGACGGTTCGGTCTGCGGAACGAGGCCGGCCTTGGGACCGGACGCCGCCTTGAAGCTCGATTGCGGTGCCGGGTTGGGCGCGGCCACCCACGTTACCGGCGCTTTCGCCTTCGCCGCGGTCGCACGTGCCATGCAGGTCTTGCTCAAGCCGGCGGTCGACAGCCGCGGCTAGAACGAAGCCCGCGATCAGCCCGCCGCGCGGCCGAACAATCGCTCGGCGTTCGCGGTCGTGGCGGCCGCCAGGGCCTCGGGCGCGATGCCCCGCAGTAGCGCTGCCTTTGCCAGTACGTCCGGCAGGTAGGCCGGTTCATTGCGTTGGCCGCGATGCGCGCTTCCGGGCTGGTCGGGCGCATCGGTTTCCAGCAGCAGGAATTCCAGCGGCATCGATGCGACGAGGCGGTGCAGGCGCTGCGCGCGATCGTAGGTCAACGGTCCGCCGATACCGAGACAGAAGCCGAGTGCGAAAAGCTGTTTGGCCTGTTCCTCGCTGCCGGAATAGCTGTGCACGACGCCGCGCAGGCCGCCGATGCGACGCAGGGCGGCGATGACTTCCTCCACCGCGCGTCGGGCGTGCAGCACGACCGGCAGGTCGAACTCGCGGGCGATCTCCAGCTGGCGGATGAAGTAGTGGCGCTGGGTTTCGGCGTCGAGACCGTGGACGAAAAAATCCAGGCCGAATTCCCCGACCGCGCAGGGGCGCTCGGATTCGATCCATTCCGGCAGCGCAACCAGGTGTTCCTGGCGATGTTGAGCCAGATACATCGGGTGCAGACCGTAGGCGGGCAGCAGATCCGGGATGGCGCGACACAGCTCGCGCAGCTTGGGCCAGCCGGCGAACTCCACGGCCGGAACGAGCTGCTTCGTTACGCCAGCTGCCCGCGCCCGTGCGATCGCCGCATCGCGGTCGTCGTCGAATTCCGCGGCGTCCAGGTGGCAGTGACTGTCGAACAGCGACGCCATGGGTCAGGGCTTGTTGATCTCGCCCTCGATCGGCGTGCGTTGTTCCGGTTCGCGCCGGCGCTTCAAGTTGGCCAACAGGATGGTGCCGAGGCCGAGCATCAGTTCGTCGACGAAGGGAATGAAGTCGGGGATCAGCAGATCGACGAAGAATATCGCCGCCACCAGGGCGAACAGGGTCGGAAAACGCAATCGCTGCGCGAAAGCGAGGACCGGGCCCAACAGGGGATTGCTCATCGGAATCGCGCTCCAGTCGGATGAATCAAGGTAGCACGGGCGCTGAATCGCGGTGCGGCGGGCCGTTGCGTTTTTTGCGTTCGTTCAGCCCGCGCCGACGATGCTCCCTGCACCGCGGACGAACCGCGCGAGCAGGAGTTGCACATGAACAAGGCATTGGCTGTAGCCATGGGCGGTGTCCTGGTGGCAGGTGCCGCCGTCGGCGCATACCGCAGCGGCATGATCGGAACGCCGTACGCCCAGGTGACGTCGGCGACGCCGATCGTGGTCAAGGAGGATGTGTTCGCCGATGTGGTCGATGCCCGGCCCGTGACGCGCACCGTGCAGGTTTCGCAACAGGTCTGCGAGGACCGCGTGGTGCAGACGCGGGCGCCGGAGCGTTTCGGCAACAAGGACGGGGCCGTGGTCGGTGCCGTCGTTGGCGGCTTGCTCGGTCATCAGGTCGGCAAGGGAGACGGACGCAAGCTGGCTACCGTGGCCGGGGTGATCGGCGGCGGTCTTGCCGGGCGCGAGATCGACCGCAGGCATGAAGGCGGCAAGCTGGTTTCCAGCACCCAGCGGGTCTGCCGAAACGAAACTCGTCCCTCCAGCCGTGTCGTCGGTTACGACGTGGAGTACCGCGCCGACGGCCTGCTGCTCAGCAAGCGGCTGGAGCACGATCCGGGCGACCGCCTCCTGATCGGGCAACGCGAGCGGGTCGTGGGCTACGAGGTTGCCTGGCGCTATCGCGACCAGCGGGGCAGCCTGCGCATGGACCATGATCCGGGCCGTCGCCTGCCGGTCCGGGACGGGGTGGTGATTCCTCCATCCCGGGAGCACCTGGTGGTGGCGCCGGCCCGCTGAGGCCTTTGCCGAAAGGGTATCCAGCGGGGCCGGGCGACCGGCCCCGCGCGTTTGGCGGAGTGCCGCGCCGGGCCGCGACGGGCTAAAATGGGCGATTACGTCACCTTCTGGCTTGGGCACTCGCATGGCACTGAATCCGACCGATCTTTTCGATATCCGCTCGATGCTCTCGGAAGAGGAGCGGATGATCCAGGACTCCGTCGCCCGCTTCGTCGACGAGAAGGTGATTCCGATCATCGGCGACTGCTTCGACCAGGGGCGCTTCCCGAAGGAACTCATTCCCGAGATCGCTTCGATGGGTCTGCTTGGCTCGTCCTTGCCGGAGAAGTACGGCTGCGCCGGTCTGAACGGCGTGAGCTACGGCCTGATCTGCCAGGAACTCGAGCGCGGC
>CAYWHO010000033.1:9599-14994 GCA_964458195.1 uncultured Arenimonas sp. | reverse complement strand
CGGTCACACGCTCCTTGGTGGCGCCGCCGCCGACGTCGAGGAAGTTCGCCGGCTCACCGCCGGCGAGCTTGATCACGTCCATCGTCGCCATCGCCAGGCCGGCGCCGTTGACCATGCAACCGATGTTGCCGTCCATCGTGACGTAGTTGAGGTCGTGCTGGCTGGCCAGCACCTCGGTCTCGTCTTCCTGGCGGATGTCGCGCATCGCCGCCAGTTCCGGGTGGCGGAAGGTGGCGTTGTCGTCGGAATTGATCTTGCCGTCGAGCACGGCGAGGTCGCCGTTCTTCAGGATCGCCAGCGGGTTCAGTTCGACGAGGGCGAGGTCCTTTTCGTTGAACAGGCGATACAGGCCCAGCATGATCTTGGTCAGCTGGTTCACCTGCTTGGCGTTCAGGCCGAGCGCGAAGCCCATCTCGCGGCACTGGTAAGGCTGCAGGCCCTGAACGAAGTTCACGTGCAAGGTCTTGATCGCGTCGGGGTTCTCCTCGGCGGTCTTCTCGATCTCGACGCCGCCCTCGGCGGAAGCGATGAAGGTGATGGTCTTAGTGGCGCGGTCGGTGAGCACCGACAGGTACATCTCGCTGGCGATGTCGGTGCCTTCGGAAATCAGCACGCAGTCGATCGGCAGGGCCACGCCGGCCGACTGGTAGGTCGCCATGCGGGTCCCCAGCATGCCCTTGGCGTAATCGCGGACCTCGTCGTAGGACCTGGCCAGCTTGACGCCACCAGCCTTGCCGCGGCCGCCAGCGTGGATCTGCGCCTTCACCACCCACAGGTCGCCGGGAATGGCCTTGGCGGCAGCGACGGCCTCCTCGGGGTTACGGGCGACGCGGCCGGTCGGCACGGCGATGCCGTAGTCGGCGAACAGCTGTTTGGCCTGGTATTCGTGGAAGTTCATGCGTCACCTTGTGAAGGAACCGGCGGGACCGATCCGGGCGCGAAGCGCCGGAACCGTCGAAAAAAGGAGGGCCGTATTGTCGCCGACCCTCCCGGTAAAGGCAAAATGGGGTCCCGCCCCATTCGGAACGGCGCCCGTCTCACGGCCCCGCATGACCAGCCTCTTGCCACCCCGCACGAGCGTGACGATGCAGCGCCAGGAGCTGTATTTCTTCACGCTGTTCCGGATGCTGGAAGCCAGCCTGATGGCGCTCGCCATGCTGACTCCGCTCGGACCGCGCGTCGTTGATGTCCCTTATCCGATGCTGGCGCAAGGCATATCCATCGTTTACCTGCTGTCCTCGGCGGCGTTGCTCGTCGCCGGTCGCAACCCCGAACATCGCCTGCGCCGGCAGGCGGCCATCGGCCTCGCCATCGACATCGTGGCCGCGGCCGGGGCACTGGTCGCCACCGAGGGCGGCGAAGGCGGCATCTCGATGTTCCTCGTATTCAACGTGGCCGCCGGCAGCCTGATTCTTACCGCAACCGCCAGCATCGGTTTCGCGATCGCCGCTGCCTGCGTGCTTCTCGCCGAATATGTTTTCGGCCGACTGCTCGGCGCCGAAAACCGCCCCATCGCCGAGCCGATGATGTTTTCGGTGACATACATGGCCACCGCCCTGCTGTGCCAGCAATTGCGCAAGCAAATGCACAAGAGCGAGGCGCTCGCCGAGCAGCGCGGCGAAGAGCTTGCCAACCTGGCCGAGCTCAACGAGCTGGTGATCCGGCGCATGCGAACCGGTGTGCTGGTGGTGGATGGCGCGCATCGCATCCGCCTCGCCAACGAGGCCGCCTGGGGACTGCTGGGACATCCCTCCCCCGACCGGCGCGACCTGGCCGACATCGCGCCGACCCTGCACCAGAGCCTGTGGCACTGGCGCCAGGGTCGCGGCGACATTCCGAAGGCGATGACCTTCGCCGAAGGCCTGGCAGAGGTGCTGCCGCGCTTCGTCGCGCTCAGCCTCACCGACAAGCTTTTCCTGATCTTCCTCGACGACAGCCGTATCTATTCCGGACGCGCCGAGGAGCTGACGCTGACGACGCTGGGGCGGTTGTCGGCCAGCATCGCGCACGAGATCAGGAACCCGCTAGCTTCGATCAGCTATTCGGCCCAATTGCTGGACGAGTCGCCCGGCCTGCCCGAAACCGACCGGCGGTTGCTGGAGATCATCCATTCGCAATGCCAGCGCATGAACGGCATCGTGCAGAACATCCTGGGCATGGCCAGGCGCGAGCGGGCACAGACCGAGAGCATGGACTTGGCGGCGTTCGCGCGTCATTTCGTCAACGAGTACCGCGTCAGCCATCCGCTCGAGAACGATGTCCTGCAGACGGTGAATCCTTCCGGCTACCCGGTCTATGCGATGGCCGATCCGCGACACCTGCACCAGGTACTGACGGTGCTGGTCCAGAACGCCCTGACCTACGGACGTGAGCCGGGGCGCCCTGCCCAGGTAACGGTCGTGGTCAGGCAGGACTCCCAGGAGTCCTCGCCGGTGCTCGAGGTGATCGACCGCGGCCCCGGTATTCCGCCGGTCGTGGCGGAACAGATCTTCTCGCCCTTCTATACGACCAGCGAGCACGGCACCGGATTGGGCCTGTACATCGCCCGCCAGCTCTGCGAGGCGAACCAGTGCGTACTCAATTACGACTCCGTACCGGCCGGCGGCAGTTGCTTCCGGATCACCCTGCCCCCGGTGAAATCGCTGATCTCGGCCTGACGCGAGCGATAACGCCCCACCCCCACAGCTCTCGCCAGAGCCGAGGCTTCCGGCCTCCGGCCATTCCGGCTATCGTGTCTCTCGTCCCCCCGGATGATGCGAACCCGCCCCCCCATGAACCGCAGTCGCGATGCCCTAGAAACGCGCCGATCGAGGGTGCCTTGCCGGCGCCCGTCCGCCGCCCCCTTCCCTGCATCGAAGGAGCGATGCTGAGATGGCCGCCACCCGCAGCGCCCTGGTGGTCGACGATGAGCGCGACATCCGCGAGCTGCTCGTCCTCACCCTGGGCAGGATGGGCCTGCGCGTGGATACCGCCGCCGATCTTTCCTCGGCGCGGGCACAATTGGCGTCGGACAAGTACGACCTGTGCCTGACCGATATGCGGTTGCCGGACGGCACCGGCCTCGATCTGGTCAGCCACATCAGCCAGCGCCATCCGGAAACGCCGGTGGCGATGATCACGGCGCACGGTAATGTGGAAGCGGCCGTAAGCGCGCTGAAAGCGGGCGCTTTCGATTTCGTCACCAAACCGGTGGATCTGTCGGTCCTTCGCCGATTGGTGCAGAACGCGCTGGACCTCGGCGAACAACGACGCCTGTCGCAGCCGGCGAGCACTCGCCTGATCGGCGATTCTCCGCGCATGCAGCAATTGCGCGCGACGATATCCAAGGTGGCGCGCAGCCAGGCCCCGGTCTACATCAGCGGCGAATCGGGCGTCGGCAAGGAGTTGGTCGCCCGCCTGATCCACGAACAAGGCGCGCGTGCAGGCGCGCCCTTCGTGCCGGTGAACTGCGGCGCCATCCCGACCGAGTTGATGGAAAGCGAACTCTTCGGCCACAAGAAGGGCAGCTTCACCGGCGCGCATGCCGATAAGGAAGGCCTGTTCCAGTCCGCCAACGGCGGCACGCTCTTCCTCGACGAAGTGGCCGAGCTGCCCTTGCACATGCAGGTCAAGCTGCTGCGCGTGATCCAGGAAAAGACCGTGCGCGCCATCGGTGCGGCCAACGAGGCCGCCGTCGACGTACGCGTGCTGTCGGCGACGCACAAGAACCTCGCCAAGCTGGTCGAGGACGGCCGCTTCCGTCACGACCTGTATTACCGCATCAACGTGATCGAACTCCCCGTGCCGCCCTTGCGCGAGCGCCGCGACGACATCCGGATGATCGCCGAATCGGTATTGCAGCGGCTCAGCGTCGAACTCGGCGAAAACCTGCCTCCGCTTTCGGATGCGGCGATGGCCAGCCTGATGCGTTACCCCTTCCCCGGCAACGTCCGCGAACTGGAGAACATCCTGGAACGTGCCGTGGCGATGTGCGACGGCTCCCGTATCGAGGTGAGCGACCTGAACCTGCCGGCCGTAAGCGAGTTCATCGTCGACTCGGCCCAGAACACCGGCGTGCGCCTGGTCGCCCGCACGACGGCTGAAGCCGCCCTGCCGGACGCACTTGAGCAGATCGAGCGCGAAGCGATCCAGGCCGCCCTGGAGGCCTGCCGGTACAACAAGACCAAGGCAGCGGCCCATCTGGGCATCACGTTTCGGGCACTGCGGTACAAGCTCAAGAAACTCGGCATGGACTGAGCAATGTTTGCTCAGAAGCCCGGGAGGACTGACAAATTTTGTCAGAAGTTGCCTCAGCCCTCTGGCCGCCGGGCCGGAAGACTCTGCTCATCCCTGTCAGACCTGCCCTGGGGTCATCACATAGGAAAAACGGGGCCGAGCGCACAGTTCTGGCACCCGTAAAAGGAAATGCAAGCCGCGCTTGCCGGAATCACCCGCTTTTCCCGTATCTGGAAACTTGACCCAGATCGCAAACCCGGCCCGGACTGGATTTTCTGGCACGGATGATGCAAGGTCACCCTCGCATGTGCATGGCGTGCGCTGCCTGAAGGAACGGAACGCCAGCGTCATGCATGTGAGATTTAAACCACACACCCTAGGGGATACACCATGCAGAACCAGAAAGGCTTTACCCTCATCGAACTGATGATCGTGGTCGCCATCATCGCGATCCTGGCCGCCATCGCCATCAGCGCGTACTCCGACTACGTGATCCGCTCGCAGATTTCGGAAGGCGCCGCGCTCGCCGACGGCATGAAGACCGCCGTGGCCGAGTTCTACAACAACAACGGCCGCTTCTCCGCCGCTGGCAACGCCTCCTACGGCCTGTCCGCCCCGGGCTCGATCCAGGGCACGTACGTGGCCTCGGTCGGTGTCGACGCCAATGGTCGCATCCTGGCTCACTTCTCGAGCTCGGGCGGCAAGAAGGCCAACACCAAGATCAACAACCTGACCCTGGCTTTCTCGCCGGTCACGCACGCCGGTTCGATCGAGTGGAACTGCGACACCCAGGCCGGCACCTCCGCCGCGCTGGTCAACAAGTGGCGCTCGACGATCTGCCGCGACTAATTCGCAGCAGTTCGAAGCAACACCGGAAGGGCCGCGCAAGCGGCCCTTTTTTTGCCTGGCCTCACGACGTGCCAGCCGCCTGCCGATCCCGGTGCGGCTAGCGACCGCCCGAGGCATCTGGCCCGGGCCGTCACTGGCACGGATTTTGCTCTATACATTTCGGGACAGGTCGGGAAGCCGCGCCTGGAGACCGAACACCAAATGGGGAGCCGGTAATGAAGACGCAACAGGGTTTCACGCTGATCGAACTGATGATCGTGGTCGCCATCATCGCGATCCTGGCCGCCATCGCCATCAGCGCGTACTCCGACTACGTGATCCGCTCGCAGAT
>CAYWHO010000033.1:0-9499 GCA_964458195.1 uncultured Arenimonas sp. | reverse complement strand
GGCGAATCCCTCTCCTTCTCGCCCATCACCCATGCCGGCAGCATCGAATGGGCCTGCAACAAGTCCAGCAGCACCCTCAAGGACAAGTGGGTGCCGACGATCTGCCGCAACTGACCCACGCGCCTGGGTCCGCCCCGGCAGCCAATCCGTTAACATCGAGGGCCGCCCAAGCGGCCCTCTTCATTTTCCACCGATGTCTGCAACGGCCGCTGAGCGCAAATCCCCGCTAGTCATGGCCTGCCTGGCGGCGTTGCTGCTGATTGCAGGCCTGTGCTACCTGCCGGGCCTGAACGGCGGCTTCCTGTTCGACGATTTCGTCAACCTCGATGCGCTGGGCAAGCGCGGACCTATCGACAATGCGCCAGCTTTCTGGCGCTACATCACCTCGGGCACCGCCGACCCCACGGGGCGCCCGCTTGCGCTTCTGAGTTTCCTTATCGACGCCCGCGACTGGCCGGCGGATCCTGCGCCGTTCCTGCGCACCAACCTGCTCCTGCATCTGCTCAACGGCGTCTTGCTGTTCGCGCTGCTGCGCAAACTGGATCGTGGCCTGACGCCGAACGACGAACGTAGCCCATGGATCGCGCTGCTCGCGACCGGCGCATGGCTTCTGCATCCCCTGTTCGTGTCGACCACGCTCTATATCGTGCAGCGCGAGGCCATGCTTCCTGTGACCTTCAGCCTGCTTGGCCTGCTTGCCTTCGCCGACGGACGCCTGCGGTACTTTGCCGGCGACGGCCGCGAGGGGCTTGGCCGAATGTGGGTGGGCATCGTCGCGGGCACCCTCCTGGCAGTGCTCAGCAAGGCCAACGGACTCCTCCTGCCGCTGCTGGCCTGGGTCGTCTCGGCGACCGTTTTGCGCGCACCCGATAACTTGGGTGCACAGGCGGAGATTCGGTTGCGGCGGTCCGACCGACTGCTTCTGCTGCTGCCGAGCCTGCTGATCTTCGCCTATCTGCTGCATTTCCTGCCGCGCATCGCCGCCGACCTCGGCACACGCGACTGGACCATCGGCCAACGACTGCTCACCGAGCCGCGCGTGCTGCTCGACTACCTTGGTCTGTTGTTCGTGCCTCGCGCCATGTCCACCGGACTGTTCAACGACGAGTACGTGGTGTCCAGCGGCTGGCTGCAGCCTTGGACGACGCTGCCCGCCATTGCGCTGGTCGTAGCCATGGCGGTGCTTGCCTTCTGTGCGCGCACCCGCGCGCCTCGACTGTCGGCGGCACTGCTTTTTTTTCTCGCCGGTCATTTACTCGAATCCACCACGGTACCGTTGGAGCTGTATTTCGAGCACCGCAACTACCTGCCGGCACTCTTGCTGTTCTGGCCGTTGGCCGCGCTCATCTCGCGTTGGCATCGGCCGCTTGGCCTTCGCATCCTCGTCGCGGTGGCGCTGCTCGCGTTGCTCGCCGCCACCACGGCCCAACGCGCATCGCTCTGGGGCCACCCCGAACGACTGGCGGCGGCCTGGACGCGGCTCAACCCCGATTCGCCGCGCGCGGCGGCCAATGCCGCCCAGTTCCTGATGAAGGCGGGCGAGTTCGACGCCGCAGCCGCGAGCCTGCGCCCCGCCTGGGCGGCGAGGCCGGCCGAGGCGCAACTCGCGTTCAACTATGTCGGCGCACGCTGCGCCGGCACGGGCCTCGACGCGGCGGAAATCGGCGCGGTAACCGACACCCTGCGTCGTGCCCAGGGCAGCAACCTGCTGATACACCAGTGGCTGAGTCGTGCGCTGGTAATGGCCGAGCAAGGCAGTTGTTCAGGGCTGGATACGACAGCTGTCGGCGCCTGGATCGACGCGGCCGCGAACAACAACGCGCTGGGACCGACCGGCATGCGCGACGAGGATTTTCAGCCGCTGCTGGGCGAACTGGCACTCGTGTACGGCAAGCCCGACGCGGCACTGGTGCACTACCGGCGCGCGCTGCGCGCCAGCCCTTCGCCGGACTTCGCCGCGCGCATCGTCAGCGCGCTGGCCATGCGCGGCGCTTATCGGCAGGCGCTCGCCCTGCTCGACGAATTCGAAGCCGGCACCTTCGGGCAACGGCGCGTTCGCGCCGGCATGCCCTGGCTGCACCAGCGCGTACTGCGCGCGCAGGGTTTCTGGCCGCACGAGTTCGCCGTGCTGCGTGCCAAACTGCTCGAAGAAATAGCCAAGGAAGGGCGCCCCGACGATGCCGTCCACTGAAGCCTTCCCGCCGGGCCGGCTGCCAGCGTCGAGCGCGTTCTGGCTGCTGCTGTTGCTGCTGGTCGCGGCAGCGGCTTATTGGCCCGGCCTCGGCGGCGGTTATGCTTTCGACGACTACCCGAACATCGTGCTCAACAAGGCGCTGCATGTACGCACGCTGGTTTGGCAGGACTGGCGGGCGGCAGTGTTCTCATCGCACGCCGGGGAACTTCAGCGTCCGCTGGCGATGCTTACTTTCGCAGCGCAGCACTACTTCACCGGCCTGGACCCCTGGCCGTTGAAACTCGCCAATGTCGGCATCCACCTGGCAAATGCGCTGCTGGCGTTCGGGTTGCTGCGTGCGCTGCTCGCAAGCGTAAAAGCGCCGAACGGTCAGCGACGCGAAGAAACCGCGTTGCTGGCGACGGCGTTCTGGACGCTGATGCCGATCAACCTGATGGCGGTGCTGCTGGTCGTGCAGCGCATGGAAAGCCTCAGCCACAGTTTCGTCTTCGCGGGATTGTGGCTCTACGTATCGGGACGCCGGCGGCAACAGGCCGGCCTTCCAGGCTGGACCCGCCTGCTCTGGGGGCTGTTGCCCTTCACCGCGCTCGGCGCGCTGTGCAAGGAATCGGCGGTGCTTTTGCCGCTGTACGCATTCTGCCTCGAATTGTTCGTGCTCAAGTTCCGCACTACCGGAGAACGCGCAGATCGCCGCCTGCTCGTGCTCTTCGTGGCTGTTCTTTGGTTGCCGGCGCTACTGGCGGTCGCATGGCTGCTGCCGCTCGCGATGGAACCGAGCGCGTATGCGCGGCGCAGCTTCACCCTCGCGCAACGGCTGCTGACCGAGCCGCGCATCCTGATGGACTACTTCCGCTGGACGCTGCTGCCCAGCCTCGGCGAGTTGGGCCTCTACCACGACGACTACCCTGTGTCGCACGGTCTGTTGCGGCCGGTCAGTACACTCGCAGGCATGATCTTCCTGGCTGTCATGGCGGCGCTGGCCTGGCTGCTGCGCGCCAGACGCCCGCTCGTGGGCCTGGGCCTGGCCTGGTTCCTGGCTGCGCAAGTGTTGACCGCCACTTTCATTCCGCTGGAACTGGTGTTCGAGCACCGCAACTACTTCGCATCACTGGGCCTGGCACTGGCGCTGGCCGATATCCTCGTGCTCGCCGCCGACAACCCGCGCCGCCGGATCGCCGGTCTCGTGCTGGCCGCGCTGTTGCTGCCTTTCTATGGAGCGACGACCTTCCTGCGCGCGCTCGAATGGCACGACCCGCTGCGTTTCGCCGTGAGCGAAGCGACCAAGCGCCCCCACTCGCCGCGCGCTACCTATGCGCTGGGGCAAGCGCTGTCGACGATCTCGGATGGAAAGCCCGACTCGACGCTGACGATCGCCGCATTCGATGCGCTCGAACGCGCGCGGCGAGTACCGGGCAGCAACATCCTTGCCGCCCAGGGCCTGTTGCTGCTGGCGTCCCGCACCGGGCAACCGCTGAAGGACGAATGGTGGCTCGAGATCGAACAGAAGCTGCGCAAGGGCCCGATCGGGCCGCAGGAGCGCGGCGCCGTCGCCGCCCTCACGCGCTGTTCGGTGGCGCGCTATTGCCGTTTCCCCGCCCGACGCATGATGGGCGTCTTCAACGCGGCGCTGAGTCATCGCCCGGACCCCGAAATCCTCAACACCTACGCCGACTACGCGCTCAACGTCCTGGGCGACGCCGGCGAAGCCGAACGCATCTTCCGCCTCGTCTGCGAACTGTCGCCGAGAAACATCCAGTACAGGACGAACCTGATCGGCCTGCTGATCGCCGTCGGCAAACTGGACGAAGCGCAAGCCATGATCGCGACGCTGCGCGAGAAGGGGCGCTTCGGATCGGGCGAAGACGCGGCGAACCAGCTCGAGCAGCGATTGCGCGAGCGCAGCGGGCACGACGATACAGGCACGCTCCCCCGTCAACAGGGCCAATGACGCGCCGTGCGAGAATGCCACCACGTGACTTGGCGCCCCCGCCCCCGACATCCATGACTTCCGGCCAGACCCGCGACATTCGCTCGAACAGCATCTGGATGATGTTCGAGCAGATCTGTCGACTCAGCGTGGCGATGCTGCTGACGGCGTGGATGGCGCGGTCGCTCGGCCCGCACGAAATGGGCCGACTGAGTTTCAGCCTGTCGCTGTGCGCGCTGCTCGGCATCATCACGACCATGGGCCTGAACCGGATCATGGTCCGCGAATTCTCCGTGGCGACCGACCCGAACGAAGAGAGCCGATTGCTGGGAACAGCGTTGGCGATGCGTTTCGCCGCCAGCGCCGCAATCGCCGCACTGGCCATACTGTTGTGCTTGATCCTGTCGCCCGCCGACTGGCTGATCGTGGCGATCCTCGTGCCTGGCTTCTTTTTCAACGCCTTCGACCTCGTCAACCTGCTCTATCAGTCGCATTTGCGGTCCGGCACGATCGTCCGCTGCAAGCTTCTGGCGTTCGCGATATCGAGCTCGATCAAGGCGGGCCTGCTGGCCGCCGGCGCCGGACTGCACTGGCTGGCTTTCGCCTGCCTGATGGATTGGGTGGCGGCGGCGATCGCCCTGGCCTGGCTGTACTACCGCGAACACGCGCCGATGGCCTCATTGCGGCCTGCCTGGCCGCTCGCCCTGAGGCTGTTCAAGGAGTCGCGACTGGAGATCGTCGCAGGATTCAGCGGCCTGGTATTCACCCGGATCGACCAGGTCATGCTGCAGGTCTTCCACGAGCCGGCGCAAGTCGCATTGATGGCCGTGTCGAGCAGGCTCACCGAATCGTGGTATTTCGTTCCCGCTTCGCTCGTCGCATCGACCTTTCCCATCATCGTCCGCCTCAAGGCCACGGCGCCGGAAATGGCCACCATGCGCTTGCGTTCGTTGTACCGCCAGGTCGCGTGGCTTGGCATCGCCGCCGCCGTCGGCGTGACCTGGTTCGCGGATGAAATCATCTCCATCCTCTACGGCGCCCAGTACCTGGAGGCATCGCGCATCCTGGTCATACAGGTTTGGAGTGGCGTGTTCATGTCGCTGGGCATCGCCTCGGGATCATGGCTCGTCGCCGAAGGCCAGGTCGGCAAGAACATGCGCCGGAACATGCTGGGAGCCGCCGTCAACGTCTCGTTGAACCTCTGGCTGATTCCGACTTACGGCGCGATCGGTGCGGCCTGGGCGACATTGGCGGCGCTCGCGAGCGCCTATCTGCTGTTCGACTTCATCGACCCGGCTACGCGTCGCATGGGCCTGGAGAAGCTGCGCGCCATGCTCTATTGGAAGTAGGCGGCCGGGCAGCGACTGCCGGCCTCGCGCGAGCACCCCATGCCCGTTTTATTCTAGAATCGAATCGCCCCTCGCCAGCCGGCGCCCTCAGGCGCAGGCAGAACCTTATCCGACAGCGACCGATGACTCGCTTCCCCCCGCCAGGCAGCACCGAGCCCCCCGCGTGCCTGGCCCATCGTATCGGCCGGGGACGGGATTACCGCGCGTGATGGACGCCTGGAAGCTTCCAGGATTGCGCGCGCTGGCGAATGCCTGGCAAACGCTGCGTTACGCCAGCATGGATCGTCCGTGGCCGATGGAGTTTCCGGTCGTCGTGCAATTCCCGATCAACGACATCTGCGACTCCAAATGCCAGATGTGCAACATCTGGCAACGAAAGATCGACCAGCAGGTGACCGTGGCCGAAACCGGCCGGATATTCGCCGACCCCCTGTTCAAGCGCGTCGAGGCCGTCGGACTCAACGGCGGCGAACCGACCTTGCGGCCCGATCTTCCTGACCTCGGCGAGGCTATCGCCAAGGCCGCACCGCGACTGAAGCAGATATCGCTCATCACCAACGCGTTGAACGCCGATCGGGCCATCGAACGCATCGACGCCTTGGCGGCGCGCCTCGCCGTGCGCGGCATCACGCTCGATGTCATGGTGTCGCTGGACGGTGTCGACCGGACACACGACCTGGTGCGCGGCGTCACCGGCAACTTCGCCAGTGCCGTGCGCGTACTCGATCATCTTCTGCGCAGGAAGGACATCAACGTCAGGGTCGGCTGTACGATCGTGCAAGCGAACGTCCACGGCCTGCATGAGCTGCTCGACTTCTGCCGTGCCCGCGACGTTTACGTCAAGTTTCGCCTGGGCGTACCGCACAAACGGCTTTACAACATCGATCCTGCCCCTGGCTGGACGATCGGCAAGCGCAGCTGGCTCAACACCCATCCGTTCGAACTCGATCCGTCCGAGCGCTGGCATGTCAGCCAGTTCCTGCTTGCCTTGGCGAAGGACTACGAGCCCTCCTTGCAACAGCGCTTGTTCTACCGTTCTCTCGCCGGCCAAGTACTGCATGGCGCGCCAAGACGCGCGGGATGCGACTGGCAGCACCGCGGCGCGACAATCACTTCGCGCGGCGAGCTCATGTACTGCGCAGTGCAGAGCGACGTACTTGGCGATGCCCGCGGAGGCGATGCCGAGCGCCTGTATTTCGGCAATCGCGAGCACCTAGAGCGAATCGTTCGCGACAAATGCGCGGACTGCGCCCACGACTATGTCGGCCGGCCGGGCGGCCGTCAGGAGCTCCAGCTGTTCGTCGAACGCGTCCGGAATGGAGTGGGGCTCACGCGCGACCGTGCGCGATCCCTGCCCGGCTATGGAGTGGCGCTGCGATTCAGGCGGTTTCTCGACGCGCGCGCGCTGGCGCGGCAACGACGCGAATTCAGGTCCGCGCCCGCCGATCGCACGGCGACGGGTGGACACTCGCCGTCGCCGATACTCGTATGCGGCTGGTACGGTACCGAAACACTCGGCGACAAGGCCATCCTCGCGACGATCGTCGCGGCGATCCGCGCCGAGGCTCCCGGCCATCCGATCGTGATCGCCTCGCTGGAACCGCATCTGACGCGCCTGACCATCGCCGAAATGCCGGAGCTGGAGGGCTGCGAAACAATCGAGGCGGGCGCGGCGCTGCCGCTGGTTGCGTCATCGCGCGCGCTCGTGTTCGCCGGCGGCCCACTGATGGCGGTGCGGGAAATGGGCCTGATGGAGGCCTTGTTCCTGCGTGCGAAGTCGCATGGCGTGCCCGGCATCGTCGCGGGCTGTGGCGTGGGCCCATTGGGCGCAGGCGAGTACCGGGACACCATCGCTTCGCTGCTGCGAACGTCCTCCGTACGCATTTACCGCGACGAGGAATCCCGACGGACGGCCGCGCGCCTCGGCGTGGGAGTTGACGGCGACCAGGTCACCGAAGATCCGGCGTTCGCGTGGGTTGATGCGGCGAGGGCCATCGCCCCGGACCGCGATACGGCGACGCCAACCCTGGCGCTTGGATTGCGCGATTGGCCGTACGCACAGTATGCCCCGCAGCTGGGTGCAGAGCGTGCCGAGCAGATCCGGCGTAACGTACGCAGCACCGTCGCGACCGCGTTGGAGCGACTGATCGACACGATGCCGGGGGTGCGCATCCTGCCCATCCCCTTCTGCACGCATGCTGCCGGCGACGATGACCGACTCGTCTACTGGGAACTCGTTCGTCATTCGGCGAAGCTGCGGTCGGCGATCGACACCTCGACGATTTCGCGGGACCTCGGGCCAGGCGCCTACCTGCAAGCGATGAAATCAGCACACGCCTGCCTTGCGATGCGCTTCCATTCGCTGGTGTTTTCTCTGGGCCTTGGACTGCCTACCGTCGCGCTGGACTACACCCTCGGGGCCGGGAAAACACATTCGCTCGGCAAGCGCTTCGGTATCGATACCCTCCGCGTCGACGAGATCGAGGCCGACCAACTCGCCTCGCGACTCCGGCAGGCCTTGCTGTCGACCCGCACCGGCGTCGCCGGCAACAATCTGCACTTCCCGGCAACGTTCCGTGCCGCGTTGCGTGCCGCCCTGCTACTTGATGGAGCCATGCCCGAGTCCGCCGGGCCGGGGGCCGCGGCGCGATGAAAGGGATCCGCGCGCTGCTGCTGAATACCTTCGACATCGAAGGCGGCGCGGCCATCGCCACGCACCGACTGCATCGTGCGTTGAGGCGGAGCGGCGTCGAAAGCTGGCTGTATGTGCAAAGCAAGTCGGGCGACGATGCGGACGTGCTGTCGGCGACGTCGCGGCAAGCGCGCATCCGCGCCTGGCTGCGGCCGCGGCTCGACCAGTTGCGCCTGAGACCCTACCCGGATCGGGAACCACTGCAACTGTTCTCTCCCGGCCTGTCGTCGCATTCCCTCGCGTCCATCGTGACGAAGGTATCGCCCGACATCGTGCATCTTTCCTGGATCGCGAGAGGCTTCCTGAGCCCCGAAAACATACGCGCGATCGACCGCCCCATCGTCTGGACGCTGCACGACATGTGGCCGTTCACGGGGGGCTGCCACTACGATTCGGGCTGCGGAAAATATCTGCAACGATGCGGCGCCTGTCCGCAACTGCATTCCCGTGACGATCGCGACATCTCCAGAAGGGTCTGGCAGCGCAAGCAGGACGCGTGGCGCGACCTGCCGATGACGATCGTCACGCCCAGCCGATGGCTGGGCGAATGCGCGCGCGGAAGCGCCCTGTTCCGCAACTGTCGCGTCGAAGTGATACCCAACGGCATCGACGTCGCGCTCTACAAACCGATCGACAAGGCGGCGGCCCGGGCCCTTTTCAACCTGCCGCTGGATCGCAAGCTGATCCTGCTTTCGGCCGAAAAAGCCATCAGCGACCCGCGCAAGGGATACCAGCATCTCGTTCCGGCGCTGCGCGTGCTGGCGGACCAGGGCTGGGCCGATCGCGCCGAACTGATGATCGTAGGTAGCTCCAGGCCCGCCGATGCCCCGGACCTCGGCATGAGAGTGCACTATCTCGGCCGCCTTCGCGACGAAGCCAGCCGGGTAGCGGCCTATTCCTGCGCGGACGTTTCGGTCACGCCTTCGACGCAGGAGAACCTCTCCAACACCGTCATGGAATCGATGGCCTGCGGTGTGCCGGTCGTCGCCTTCGGCATCGGCGGAATGCCCGACATGATCTCGCACGGCGAGAACGGCTACCTGGCCACGCCCTTCGAGCATGCGGACCTCGCCCGCGGCATCGCCGAGACGATCGGGGACGAGGTTCGGCATCGCCACAGCTGTTCGTTGGCACGACATCACGTACTGCAGAACTACGACTCGCGCCACATCGCCGAGCGCCACCTCGCACTGTACGAGGACATCCTCGGCCGGACCGGGCCCGCAGCGTCGGTCGGCCTGGCCGACTAGTTCGCGGCCGAACGCCGACGAACGCGCAAGACCGCATGCTGCAGCGCGTTCCAGGCCAGCACGGCCGCCTGGTAGAAAGGCCTTCGC
>CAYWHO010000032.1:0-15278 GCA_964458195.1 uncultured Arenimonas sp. | reverse complement strand
TGGACGGCTCGAGGAAGTCGCGGCTCACCGAGGTGTTGACCAGCAGGCCGATCTTGGCGCGGTCGACGCCGGCGTCGGTCAAGGCCTTTTCGGCGGCCAGGGTAGCGGCGTCGGACGACTGTACGCCCGCGTCCCACATGCGGCGCGAAAAGATGCCGGCGATGTCCTGAAGGACGTCGGTCTTGATGCCGAGGCGGTCCATCGTGGGCTTGAGCTGGGCATTGATGTCCGCCGAGCTGAGAGCGTGCGGGGCATCGATATGGGCGAGACCGGCGATGGCGACGTGCTGGAACAACATGGGCATAGCCTTGGGGGAAACCCGCTGAATTTACCTTTTTCCGCCCCTGGCCTCAAGAAAACGCCGTGAAGGCCGGTCAATTTGCCGGCTTCGTCGCGGAAACGGCGGCTTGCGGGGCTCTGTCGCGTGGCGACGCTCCCCTCACCCCAACCCTCTCCCCGCACGCGGGGAGAGGGGCTCCAAGAAAACGCGCCCCTCTTCCCGGCCCTCTCAGCCTTGCACGCCCTTTGGGCGCCCGCGGGCGGGGAGAGGGAGGGTTCGTAGGCTGGGCTGAAAAGCCCAGCATGTGGTTTCGCGAGGTTTCGATGGTGGGCTGAAGCCCACCACCCTACAGCCCACCCTACAGCCCACCGTATGCCCACCCTACAGCCCGCCGTGCGAGAGCGGGTTTCGGTGGGCTGAAGCCCACCCTACAGCCCACCCTACAGCCCACCCTACAGCCCACCCAACGCCCACCCTGCGCTCAACCTACGGCGTGTCCGTGTCAGCGCCGATCCAGGGGATCGGCCAACTCAGTCCTGCAGCGGGCGGGTCTCGGCACCCTGCGTTTCGCGCGCGGCCGGCGCGGCAGGAATCGGCGCGCCCTCGCAACGGAAAGCCAGGAAACGCTGCACGCCGTCGTCCGGCTCGGTCTTGGGCTGCACGGTATCGGCCTTAAGGCGGGGCGCTTCGTTGCGCGCCAGGGTTTCGAGCTCGTCGCGCACGCGAATGGCGTCGCGCGAGTACGGGCCGAGCCGGTCCTTCACCGAGACCTCGATCTCGCCGCGCTTCTGGCAGGCGCTCATGTCCTGGGTCTTGCGCACGACGCGCACCTTGTCCGCCCCGGGAGCGAGTTTGACGAATTCGAAGCTGCAGCCGGCAAGAACGAGCAACAACAGACCGGTAAGCACACGCATGGCGGACATCCTTGTAATCGTTGCTGGCCAAGCTAGCGCGGCACGCCCTTTCGGGAAAGAGCCGTAACGCTCGCCGATGGCGGGAGTTCATCTGTCCGCCATTTAACGCCGGTTGGGTTTGGTCGCTTGAATAGCCCGGCGACTTCCCAACCTTCCTCCTCAGAGGACGGCAGCGTGCCGTCCAACCAGGAGCGCTCCCATGTTGAACCGTCACAGCAATCCATTGGCGCGATCGGTCTTGCTGGCCCTCGCGCTCGCCGCCGCCGGCAATGTCCAGGCGCAATCGAACTCCACCGGCAATTTGTCCGGCCACGTTGCCGCCGGCGATACCGTGCTGGTGGAGAACACGGCCACCGGCTTCCATCGCGAAATCAGCGCCGATGCCAAGGGCCGTTTCCGGCTCCGCGCGCTTCCCATCGGCGTCTACGTCGTCAAGGTCAAACACGCCGATGGCCGCGTGGAGATCCTGCGGCAGGTCGCGGTCCGCATCGGCACGACCGCGCACGTCAACTAGCCGGCGTCCGCCCTCGCAACAGCGTCGAAAGCTGTTGCGGGGGCCGGCGCTCGCCCGCACGTTCTACTTGGCGGGAACGACCGGCTTGCCTTCGGCGTCGAGCACCTTCACTTCGCCGAGGTTGAGCGCGCGCACGCCGGCCTCGATCTTCTTCAGATCGCCGACGATCAACCAGGTCAGGGCGTTCGGACGGAAGTTCGCCGCCGCCACCGCCTGCACCTGTTCCGGCGTCAGCGACTTCACTTCCGCCAAACGCAGTTCGACGTAGTTGTCGGGGCGGCCGTAACGAAGGTTCGAGTTGACCTGAGCCATCACCGCGCCGGCGGTTTCGAACGAACCCGGCAGCGACAGCACCTGGATCGCGCGGATGCGGTCCACTTCGTCCTGGCGCGCCGGCGACTTGCCGCCGGCGAACTCGCCGATCTCGCGCGCGATCTCGGCGGCCGACTCGGCCGTCTTGTCGATCTGCACCGGCGCCGCCGCCGTCCACAGGCGCGGACCGAGCGCGGCCGGCAGACCGCTGCGGGCGCCATAAGACCAGTGCTTGTTCTCGCGCAGGTTCATGTTCAGGCGCGAGGTGAAGTCGCCGCCGAAGACGCCGTTGGCGAATTCGAGCTTGACCGCGAGCGGATCGGTCGAGGGCGGCAGCAGCTGCACGGCGAAGATGTTCGCCTGCACCGCGCCGGGCTGGTCGACCAGGAATACGCGCGCCTTGTCCTGGTTCGCCTGCGGTTTGGGCGTCATCGCTGCGGCCGCTTCGCCCTGGCCCTTCCAGCCACCGAGGGTCTTCTGCAGCAGCGGCACCAACTCGGCCAGCGTCGTATCGCCGACGACGACGAGCGTGGCGTTTTCCGGACGCACCCAGCGGCGCTGGTATTCGAGCAGATCGTCGCGCGTGAGGCCCTTGATCGACGCTTCGTAACCGGTGCCGCTCATCGGCTTGGCGTAAGCATGGCCCGCGTCGAACATCAGGCCGGGCAGCAGGCGCTGACCGAGCATCTGCGGCCGCGCTTTTTCCTGCTGCAGGCCGGCCAGGCGCTGCGCGCGCACGCGCTCGATTTCGGCGGCGTCGAAACGCGGACGCTGCAGCATGTCGGCGAACAGGGCGAGCGAGTCGCCGAGGTTTTCCTTCAGGGCCGACAGGCTGGCGGCGGCGCCGTCGAGACCGGCGCTGGCGCCGAGATTGGCGCCCAGGCGTTCGGCGCGGTTGTTGAACGCCACGGTGTCGTAATCGCCGGCGCCTTCGTTGAGCATGCCGGTAGCGAAGCTGGCCAAGCCTTCCTTGCCGGCCGGATCGCTGGCGAAGCCGCCGTTGAGCTGCAGGCTCATCTGCACGACGGGCACGTCGTGGCGTTCGGCCAGGACGATCTTCAGGCCGTTGTCGAGCGTGGCGCGATGCAGGGTCGGGAACACCAGTTTCGGAAACTCTGTCGGCAGCGGCACGCCTTTCGAGCGGTCGAGCGCGCTGGCCGTCGTCTTGAACTTCGGATCGGCCGCCGGGATCGTCATCGGCGCGGCTTTTTCCGCCGCCGCTTCGACGATCGGCGTGACGTCGCCGGGCACCACGGTCAAGGTGTGGTCGCCCTGACGCAACCAGGCGCGGCCGGCATCGCGCACTTGCGCGGCGGTGCTGTTCTGCAAACGCGCCAGCGATTCGCGGAAGCAACCGGCGTCGCCGGCATAGACGGCGCATTCGGCCAGCACGTCGGCCTTGCCGCCGAAACCGCCGATGCGCTCGATGCCGCGGATGAAGCCGGCGCGGATCACCGTCTGCGCCTGCGCCAGTTCGTCGGCGGTCGGGCCTTCGGCGAGCAGACGGTCGAGTTCTTCCTGGATGATGGCTTCGACCTTGGCCGGATCGACGTCCTTCTTCACGTCGGCGGTGACGATGAACATGCCGCCGAGCTCGCTGCTGTCGGTGCCGGCGCTGACGTTGTCGGCGAGCTTGTCGCCGAGCACGAGGCGGCGATCCAGGCGCGAAGAGGCACTGCCGCCCAGCACCTGGCCGAGCAGGGCCAGGCGATCGGCGTCGGCGGTGTCGTACTGCGGCACGTTCCACACCTTGTAGATGCGCGTCTGCGGTACGCGATCGCTCAGCGTCTCGCGCGTGGAGGTCTTGCGCGGCGCCGGCATCGGCCGCTTCGCGGCAAGCGTGGCGCTGGCCGGGATGTCGCCGAAATATTCCATCGCCTTGGCTTTCGCCGTCGCCACATCGATGTCGCCGGCGAGCACGAGCACGGCATTGTTCGGGCCGTACCAGGCGCGGAACCAGTTCTTGACGTCTTCCAGCGAGGCCGCGTTCAGATCGTTCATCGAACCGATCGTGCTGTGCTGGTAGGGATGACCGTCCGGATAGCTCGCTTTCAGCAAGGCATCCCAGACGCGACCGTAAGGCTGGTTCTCGCCCTGGCGCTTTTCGTTCTGCACCACGCCGCGCTGTTCGTCGAGCGCGGCCTGCTCGATCGCGCCGAGCAGATGGCCCATGCGATCCGACTCCATGAACAGCGCGGTGTCGAGCGCGGTCGTCGGCACGTTCTGGAAATAATTCGTGCGGTCGGAGTTGGTGGTGCCGTTCTGGTCGGTCACGCCGACCTTCTTGAAGGGCACGAAATACTCGTCCTTGTGGTTCTCGCTGCCCTGGAACATCAAATGTTCGAACAGGTGGGCGAAACCGCTGCGCCCGGCCGGCTCGTCCTTGGAACCGACGTGGTACCAGATGTTGACGGCGACGATCGGCGCCTTGCGGTCGGTGTGCACGATCACGCGCAGGCCGTTGGGCAGGGTGAACTGTTCGAAGGCGATGTCGACCGGCGCGGGTTTGGCGGCGACGGGCGCCGACGCGAACGGCAGGCCGGTGGCGAGCGCGATGGACAGGGCGAGCAGGGAGGCGCGGGGCCGGAAGGCGGGACGGGACATGGAAGACCTGGTTGGGGGAAACGTCGGCCATGCTAGCCGCGTTTGACGGCGCGTACACTAGGGCCGGGGTGATACTGCGGCCATGACGCCGAATTTCCGCGCTTTCCCGACACGATTCGCCGCCGCATGGGCGGCCCTGGCAGCGGCCTGCCTGTGCGCCGCTGCGCCGGCGCGGGCCGATCTGAGCTACCAGGAGGGCCTGGCGAAGGATCCGCAATCGCAAACCCTGCTCTATCGCGAAGAACACTGGACGCGCCGCGCCGACGAGGGCATCGGCGAACGCATCGTGCTGTATCGCTGCCCCGACGGCACCGCGTTCGCGCGCAAGCGCATCGATTATCGGCGTTCGCCGGTGGCGCCGGCCTTCCGTTTCGAGGACCGGCGTTTCGATTACGTCGAGGGCCTGCGCTGGGACGAGCGGCCGGCGGTCTTCGTGCGCGAACGCGGCGCGGCGCGCGAAAAGGCTGCGACCCTGGCACCGGCGCGACTGGTGGCCGACGCGGGTTTCGACGAGTTCATCAGGCGGCACTGGGATGCGCTCGTCGCCGGTCGCGAAGTCCCCCTTGCCTTCGCGATCCCGGCGCGACAGCAAAGCATCGGCTTCACGCTCAAGCGCATCGGACCGGCGGAATTCCCCGGCGAACCTGCCTGGGTATTCCGCCTGAGCCTGAGCGGCTGGCTGCGTTTCCTCGCCCCGCACGTGGACGTGCTGTACGGGCAGCGCACGCAACGCCTGCTGCGTTTCGAAGGCCCGAGCAATCTGCGCGACGATGCGGGCCGCGCGCCCTTGAACGCGCGCATCGATTTCGCCCGGCCGCCGCGCGACTCGGGCGAGGCCGAATGGGCCGCCGCCTTGACCGCCCCCCTGTCCGCCTGTCGGACCGGACGCTGAGCCGGACATCGCGGACAGTCCGGACGCGATCGCAACCTGCTGATTTTATTGTTTTAAACCATTGGCACGGCTCCTGCATCAATGGCATGTCAGCCAAGGAGCCACCCATGTCCTTCTCCATGCAAATCAACCGCGGCCTGCTCGCCCTGTCCCTGCTGGGTTTCTTCGCCGTCCTGGGCAACACGGTCGAGCCGGCCGATGCCGCCACCCCGGCGCACGTGGCCGTGGCGCCGACCAGCGACAGCCGGATCGTGCACATCAGCACGCAGGGCGCCGTCACCACCTCGGTGGTCGAAGGCAACTGCACGACGTCGGTCGTGCGGCTGCGCCTGGCCTCGGCGCCGGCCGACCTGCACCAGCGCACGTTCCGCTTCGCCACCGCCTGCCGCGCCTGATCGCGCCGGGCGGACGATAATGCGGGCATGCGCCTGCACGTCCTGCTCCATCGCCCCGAGATTCCGCCGAACACCGGCAACATCATCAGGCTCTGCGCCAACACCGGCGCGCAGCTGCACCTGATCGCCCCGCTGGGCTTCGAACTCGACGACTCGCGCCTGCGCCGCGCCGGCCTCGACTACCACGAATACGCAAGCTTGCGAGTTCACGACAGCTACGAGGCCTGCCTCGCGGCGATCGCACCGACGCGCGTTTTCGCTTTCTCCACGCGCGCGACCCGGCGTTTCGACGAAGTTTCGTACCAACCCGGCGACGCCTTCCTGTTCGGTTCCGAATCCGCCGGCCTGCCGGCCGATCTGTGGTCGCGCATCGACGATGCGCATCGCCTGCGCCTGCCGATGCGCGAAGGCCAGCGCAGCCTCAACCTGTCCAACGCCGCCGCCGTCGCGGTGTTCGAAGCCTGGCGGCAATGGGATTTCATCGGCGCGAACTCCTGAAGCGCGCGCTGCCTGAATCACCGGAAAAAGTTCCCCGCAGCGCGACACGGCATTAAGTGAAGGTTGCCGGCGCTTGCCGATACTGCCGTCGCCCTCCCCTGGGTGCACGTCACTATCAAGGAATCCAATAACATGAAACGCAATCTTTCCCTGCTCGCCCTGGCCCTCGCTGCCGCTCTTCCCTTCACCGCCGCGAACGCGACCGATCTCAAGTACAACTACATCCAGGGCGGCTATACCGCCGCCGATTTCTCCGGCTTCGACATGGACGGCTACGGCGTGAAGGGCTCGGTCGCCTTCGGCGACAAGTTCTACGGCCTGGCTTCGTACGATCGCGTCAGCGACAGCGGCCTGGACCTGAGCGAGACCACCGTCGGCGTCGGTTTCCACCACGGCATCAGCGACAAGACCGATTTCTTCGCCGAAGCCTCGTTCGTGCAGGACGATCTCGACCTGGTCGGCAGCGACAACGGCTATCGCGTCGCCGGCGGCATCCGCGGCCTGCTGTCGGACAAGTTCGAAGGCAGCGTCAAGGCGACCTACACCGACGTCGGCGACTACGGCAACGGCTTCGGCGCCGGCGTCAGCGGCCTGTTCCACATCACCGATACATGGGGCGTGTATGCCTCGTACGACTACGCCGATCGCGACAGCACCAACTTCAACACCTGGGGCGCCGGCGTTCGCGCCAGCTTCTGATCCGCAACGAACGCCAGCTTCATGCGGCCAACAAAAAAACCCGGTGCAAGCCGGGTTTTTTCTTTGCCGCACCGAGCGAAACCGGAATCAGCCGAACAAGCCGCTCGGATATTCCGGCTTCTGTTCGCGCGCCAGCAGCAGGCGCAGGCCTTCGGCCGGCGTGATCTCCTCGTGCAGCACGCGCTGCACTAGGGCGCTGATCGGCAGTTCGACGCCGTGGCGTTCGGCCAGGCGCATCACTTCGTCCACCGTCTGCACCGACTCGACCACCTGGCCGATCTGCGCGACGGCTTCGCGGATGGATTGTCCGCGCCCTAGCGCGAGACCGAGACGCCGGTTGCGCGAAAGATCGCCCGTGCAGGTCAGCACCAGATCACCCAGGCCGGCGAGACCCATCAGGGTTTCGACGCGGCCGCCGAGCGCCACGTTCAAGCGCAGCATTTCGTTGAGTCCGCGCGTGATCAGGCCGGCGCGCGCGTTCAGGCCCAGATCCATGCCATCGGCGATGCCGGTGGCGACGGCCAGCACGTTCTTCATCGCGCCGCCGAGTTCGGCGCCGAGCATGTCCGAGCCGGTGTAGGCGCGGAAGGCCGGGCCATGCAAGGCTTCGGCGACGGACTGCGCGAACTCGTCGCTGTCCGAATGCACGGTGAGCGCCGTCGGCAGGCCCATCGCGACTTCTTTCGCGAACGAGGGCCCGGTCACCACCGCCAGCGGTACGCCGACGCCGAGAATGGCGCCGGCGACTTCATGCAGGAAACGGCCGGAGCCCGGCTCGAAACCTTTCGTCGCCCACGCCACGCCGGCATTCGCCTGGCGATACGGCGCCAGCGCCTGCAGGGTTTCGTTGAACGCGTGGCTGGGCGTCACGACCAGCAGCAGCTCAGCGTTGCGCACCGCCTCGGTCAGGTCGGTCGTCGCGCCGAGCGAATCGGGCAGCGCGACGCCCGGCAGGTAACGCGTGTTCTCATGACGCGTCGCGATCGATTCGATCTGGGCGGCATCGCGCCCCCACAGCACGGTCGGATAACCGTGCCGTGCGCAAAGCGAGGCGAGCGCCGTTCCCCAGGAACCGGCGCCCAGCACGGCGATACGCGGTTTGGCGGCGCTCATCGCCCCGCTCGCGCGATCATCGGCCAAATCAGGCGTTGCCGCCCTCGGCCACTTCGATCGAACCCTGCGCACCCTCGACGCGACGGCGCAGGCCTTCGGCGTAAAGCGCTTCGAAGTTGATCGGCTGCAGGTAGAACGGCGGGAAGCCGCCCTTGTTGATCAGGTCGCTGACCGCTTCGCGCACGTACGGGAACAGCACGTTCGGGCAGTAGGTGCCGAGCATCATGTCCAGGGTGCGGTCGTCGAAACCGGCGAGGCCGAAGATACCGGCCTGGGCGACTTCGGCCAGGTACACGGTCTTGTCGTTGAGCGTGCAGGTCAGCGTCACGCCGAGCACGACTTCGAACGCGCCGTCGCTGAGGCGACCGACCTTCTGGTTGAGGTTCATGCTCAGCTGCGGCTGGCCCTGCTCGTTGAACACCTGCGGCGCGTTCGGGGCTTCGAAGCTCACGTCCTTCAGGTACAGCTTCTCGATCGTGAACTGGGCCGCCTGGGCAGCATCGTCGGCGCCGGCAACGGGCGTGGTCTGGTCGGTCATGGGAAAAACTCCGGAAAAAAGCGGAAATAAAGTGGGAAACGGAAACGGGCCATTATCGCATGGGGCCCGAGACCGGCCAAATCAAGCGTTTCGGCGCAAATGCGGGATCAGGCCCGGCCTTTCACCAGGGGCAGGTTGGCCTGCTGCCAGGCCGCCACGCCGCCGTCGAGCCAGCTGACCTGCTTGAACCCGGCCTTCACCAGGCGCTGGGCGGCCTGCGAGGAAGCGACCCCGTTGCGGCAGACCACGGCGACCGGCTGCTCCCGGGCCGCCGCCAACAGCTTCGACTCGGGGTCGAGCTGGCTGGGCAGCACGTTCTTCGCACCCGGGATATGGCCTTTTTCGAAGTCCGCGAGGGCGCTGACGTCGATCAGCAGGGCGTTGTCGCGATTGAGCAACTGGGTCAGGATCGCCGGCGAGATCGACTTGTAGCCGCGGAAAAGCCGTGCGATCTCGGTATAGACGATGGCCAGCGTCAGGCCGACGAAGATCAGCGACAGCATCGGGCTGCTGCGGGCGAAAGCCAGCAAGGCGTCCAGGGTCATGCGGCGGGGCTCGAAAACAACGGGGCGGCATTATCCGGCGCGCGGGCCGGAGGGGCAATGTCCAGCGCCGGGGATAGAAAGCCCCCGGGCCAAGGCCCGGGCTACGGCTGGGAGAAATCCGGCAGGCCGCTCATCAGCCAGAAGCGTTTGCCCGCTTCGTCCCAGCGCCAGGTCTGGCGATCGGTCAGGGTGCGCTCGCTCTGGGTGAGCTTGTTGATCACGCGGATCTCCACCGTCTGCTGCAAGCCGTCGGCGGTCGCGCTCGCATGCTTGACCTCGTAGCCGGAGACCTGGATCAGCTTGAAGCGTTCGCGATCGAGATCGGTGATCGGATGCTCCGCGCGATGGATCGGATCGACGAACTCCTGCGCGCGATCGAATTCGCCCCAGCGGATCGCGGCGCCGTATTCGCTCAGCGCGCTCTGCCGGACCTTGTCGCCACCCGTGCCGGCGCAAGCCGACAACAGGACCAGGAGCAGGAGCGTGAACAGGCGCGGCAGGGCTTTCATGTCGTCAGTCTCCAGCGGGGGCGATCAGGGCGAAACGCGCTTCGAGCGTGGCCACGGCGCGGCCTCCAGCATCGTTCACCTGCGCCTGTACGTTCAAGCGGGCGCGGCCACGCTGGCGCAGGCACTGCAGGATCGTCGGCCAGTCCTGGCCGGCGACCAGGCCGGCCTCGGCCTGCAATTCATCGTACAGGGGGGCGAGATAGCGGATCTGGCTGTCGGCCACGTAAACCTCGGCGGCGAGGCCGACCGCGCGCAGTTCCAGCGTGGCCAGGCCCCAGCCGGCCAGCGTCATGATGCTGGCCAGGCTGCCGCCGAAAGCGCAGCCCTTGTCGTTGACGTTCGCCGCCAGCGGCGCGACCAGGCGCAGCCGTTCGCCGTCGAACGCCGTGGCGCGGATGCGCATCGCCGCGACCGGCGGCATCGCCGCATATTCGGCGTTGAGCGCGACCAGCGCATCGGTTGCGATCTCGGGTACGTCCATGCGCATCGCCCTGCGTGACCTGGTCCGGAAGCCTGTGCCAAGCTCGCGGCATGTCGCGCGCGCTCCCGGCCCACTCGCCTGCATGGTACGTCATCTCGCTGCGCCCGCTGGGCCAGCACGATGGCCTGCGCCGCGCCGCCGCGCGCTTGGGCGCGCGCTGTTTCGCACTGTCCACGCTGGAACTGCGCGCCCTGCCCGCGCGGGACGAACTGAAGCAGGCGCTGGCCTGCCCTTGGGTGATCGTCACCAGTCCCGCGGCAGCGCGCTTCGCCGCCGCGCAGTCGGCGCTACGACGCCGTCGGGGACAGCATTGGTTCGCGCTCGGTCGCGGCACGGCCGCCGCGCTCGAACGCGCCGGCATCGGCGAGGTGCGCACGCCGCGCGCCGGATCGACCTCGGAAGCCCTGCTCGCCGAACTGCCGTTCGACGAAATGAAAACCGGGCGTGTCGGCCTGATCACCGCGCCCGGCGGGCGCGGCGAGATCGCCGCGGCCCTGTCGCGTCGGCGCATACCGCTGGCCGTGGCCGAGGTTTACCGTCGCCTCGTCCGGCCGGTGGCCGCGTCGCGGCTGGCCGCCTTGTTCGAACTGCCGCCGCGCCGCAGCGTGCTGCTGGTCAGCAGTGCCGAAGCGTTCGAGCCGCTGTGGCAGGCCTGCAGTGCGCCGCAACGCGAACGCCTGCGTCGGTTCCGCTTCGTCGCCAGCAGCGAACGCCTGCGCGCGTTTCTCGCCGAGCGCGGATTGGCGGCGTGCGCATTGGCCGACGACGCCAGCGCGGGCGCGATGGTCGCGGCCGCCGAAGCCCATCTGAAAGGTCGCTTCCGGTAGCATTCGTTACCGTCACCCCGTGCCTGCGCCATGGACGAGTCCCCCAGCGAACTCCCGACCGCTTCCGTCGCCGCCGCGACCCCGCCCCGACGCCGCTTTCCGGCCGCGCTCTGGGGCCTGTTGTTGATCGGCATCGTGCTCGCGGGTTTCGTCGGCTGGCGGCAGTACAGCAAGCCCTCGACGGAATCCGAGGCCGCACCCGATCTCAGTCCGGAGGCGCTCGATTCGCGCCTGCTGCAGGCCGAAGGTAAGCTCGGCAGCCTGCATCGCAGCCAGGAATCGCTGCAGCAACGCCTCAGCGACACCAGTTCGCGCACCAACTTGTTGCGCGATGAAGTGCTCGGCATCACCCAGCGTTCGGCCTTGCTCGAAGACAGCCTGCGCGAGATGGCGGACGATCGTCGCGAAGGCGCCGAGGCCCTGCGCCTGGACGAAGCCGACCTGTTGCTGACCTTGGCCGCGCAACGCCTGCAACTGGCCGGCGACGTGCCCGGCGCGATCCGCGCCACCGAACTCGCCGACAGCGTGCTGTCTTCGCTGCGCGACCCGGCCCTGCTGAACCTGCGGCAATCGCTGGCGCAGGAACTGGCGGCGCTGCGCGCGATGCCGAAGGATCCGAAAGCGCTGGCCAACGGCGAACTCGACGCGCTCGAAGCGGTGTTGCCGCAACTGGCCGCCGGCGGGCCGGCGAAACCGGCGGCCGCGCGCACGAACAAGAGCGCGTCGGGCTTTCAGCGTTTGCTCGATGCGCTCGTGCAGGTGCGCCCCAGCGGCGAACAGGATCTGGTGACGCCGGCCGATCGCAGCGCGGGCGAAGCCGGCCTCGCGCTGGAATTCGCGCTGGCGCGCACGGCGCTGGAGCGGCGCGACGCCGCCGCCTTCAAGGCCTCGCTCGCGCGCATCGACAGCTGGTTGCGGCGCCTGTACGCCGATGCGCCCTTGTTGCGCGAACGGCGCGAGCGCCTGCGCAAGCTCGGACAACAACCGCTGACGCTGGACCTGCCGGTCGCCGGTTCCAGTCTCGAGCAACTGCATCTGCTGCAACGCAGCCGCCAACCGAAGCCATGAGTTTCTATCGCACCCTGCTCTGGTGGCTGGTGCTGGCCGCGCTCGGCGCGCTGGCCTGGGAACTGCTTTCGCAGGATCTCGGCAACGTCGTGATCCGCTGGCACGGCCAGACGATCACGACGACGGTGGCCTTCGCCCTGGTGGCCTGGGCTTTCCTGAGCCTGCTGTTCTGGGCGCTGTGGTCGCTCGCGCGTCTTCCCTTCGTCGCCTGGCGCCGGCATGCGAAGCGGCAGGCGCGTCAGCGCCTGATCAACGGTCTGATCGCCCTGCACGAAGGCCGGCATGCGCGCGCCGAAAGCCTGCTGGCGAAAGCCGCGGCGGAGGACGATGCGCGTTTGCTCGCGCGCATCGGTGCGCGCGAAGCGGCGCTGCGTCGCGGCGACCTGGTCGCAGCCGCGACCTTGCAGGCCGCACTGACCGAGAGCGATCCCCTCGCCGCCGCCCTGCATGCGGCCGACAGCCTGCTGGCGCAGCAGCGGGCGCAGGACGTGCTCGAACTGCTGCAGCCCTTCGTCGAACAACGCAGTCTTCCGCCGCGCGGCGTCCTGCAACGCGGCGAAGCGCTCTGCCTGCTCGGTCGCGCCGACGAGGCGCTGTCGCTGATCGAATCGCTGCGGGCCGAGCAGAGCCTCTCGATCGACAACCTGCTGCTGCTCGAACGACGCTGGCGCGCGACGATGCTGCGCCAGAGTCCGGATGCGAACGAACTGCACCGGCGCTGGATGGCGCTGCCGGCGCTCGCGCGCGACGAACACGCGCTGATCGTCGCCTACGCCGAACGCGCGGGCGCGCTGGGCCTGGAAGCGCAGGCCGCCGATGCGCTGGCCGACGCGCTGGACCAGCGCTGGGACGAGACCCTGGTGCGCGCCTTCGGCCTGTTGCCGCCGGCGCGCGAGGATCGTCGCCTGGCGCGTGCCGAACGCTGGCTGGCGCAACATCCGGCCGATGCCGCGCTGTCGCTGGCACTGGGCCGCATCTGCCTGCGCCAGCAACAGTGGAGCAGGGCCGAGGACATGCTGAACCGCGCCATCGTGCAGGGCGCGGGCAGCGAAGCCTGGGAAGAACTCGGGCATCTGCACACCGCCGGCAACGACAGCGCGCGCGCCCAGCTCAGTTACGCCAATGCCCTGCGGGCGCAACGCGGCGAAGCCACGCTCAATCCCGGCGGCCGCACGCTGCGCGAACAGATCGCGGCCGAAGCCGTGCTCGAACAGCGTAACGAACACGGCCTGCCCCTGCTGCCGCGCGAACCGCTGTAATCCGCGCGCGGACGGCGTACCTTCTCGGAGAGCGTCCGCGATGTCCGAAACCGCGGCAGCGAGCATCGAAGCGATCTACCGGCGCGAATCGCGCGCGGTGCTGGCGACGCTGATCCGCCTGCTCGGCGATTTCGATAGCGCCGAAGAAGCGTTGCACGAAGCCTTCCGCGCCGCGCTCGAGCGCTGGCCGCGCGAAGGCCTGCCGGACAATCCGCGCGCCTGGCTGGTCTCGGCCGGACGCTTCAAGGCGATCGATGCGCGGCGCAGGAACGCGCGTTTCGATGCGTTCGACGAGGATCGCCATGACATCGGCGGCACGGACGATCCGTCCGCCGACCCCGACAGCGTCGAAGACGACCGCCTGCGCCTGGTCTTCACCTGCTGCCATCCGGCGCTGTCGGCCGACGCGCAGGTGGCGCTGACGTTGCGCGAAGTCTGCGGCCTGGCCACCGAAGACATCGCCGCGGCCTTCCTGACGCCGGCGCCGACCCTGGCGCAACGCATCGTGCGCGCGAAGGCCAAGATCCGCGATGCTGGCATTCCGTACGAAGTGCCGGCCGCGAACGAATTGCCTCAGCGTCTAGATTCCGTGCTGCGTGTGATCTACCTGGTGTTCAACGAAGGCTATAGCGCGCATTCGGGCGAGACCTTGCTGCGGCACGAGCTGTCGGCCGAAGCGATCCGGCTCGGCCGCTTGCTGGTGCAGCTGTTGCCCGAACCCGAAGCGATCTCCTTGCTCGCATTGATGCTGCTGCAGGATTCTCGTCGGGAAGCGCGCACCTCGAACGACGGCGAACTGGTGTTGCTCGAAGACCAGGATCGCTCGCGCTGGAACCGGGCGCAGATCGCCGAAGGTTTGCCGATGGTGGAGCGCGTGTTCCGCGAACGTCGCCTCGGCCCGTACGCGATCCAGGCGGCCATCGCCGCCGTGCACGCGCAGGCCGCGACCGCCGACGCCACCGACTGGGCGCAGATCGTCGGCCTGTATGACGTGCTGCTACGCATCCATCCCTCGCCCGTCGTCGCATTGAATCGCGCCGTGGCGGTGGCGATGCGCGACGGCGCCGAGGCCGGCCTCGCCCTGGTCGAAACCCTGATGACGGACGGCGAGTTGTCGGACTACGGGTTGGCGCATGCCGCCCGCGCCGACCTGTGCCGACGGCTGGACCGCCACGAAGACGCCCGCGAAGCCTACGTTCGCGCCCTGGCCCTGACCCGGCAGGGCCCCGAGCGCCGCTTCCTGGAAAGCCGGCTGGCCGGCCTCGGCTGAACGGCCGAAATATTTTTCCGGGAGGATGTCGAAATGGCGCCCGCCCGTTCGACTATCCGATGAAGGCAGCACGAACCCGCCTTTGGCGGCCCGGCCGCGATCCCTCATCCCAAGGAGAGTCCCATGCGTTTCATGATCATCGTCAAGGCCAGCGCCGCCTCCGAAGCCGGCGTCCTGCCTACCGAAGCCAAGCTCGCCGAGATGGCGAAATACCACGAGGAACTCGCCACCGCCGGCGTGCTGATCGACGGTTCCGGTCTGCGCGAAACCCGCCTGGGCTGGCGCGTGCACTACGACGGCGACAAGCGCACCGTCGTGGACGGGCCCTTCACCGAAACGAAGGAGCTCATCGCCGGCTTCACGATCATCCGCACGGATACGCGCGAACAGGCGCTGGAATGGTCGCGGCGCTTCCCGAACCCGAACCTCGACGATTCACCCTGCGCGATCGAAGTGCGGCAGATGTTCGAGCTCGAGGATTTCGGCGAGAGCGACACGCTTGATCGTTTCCGCGAGATCGAGATGGGCGGCGACGCCGCGTTCCGCCAGGCGCACGGGAG
>CAYWHO010000031.1:0-15489 GCA_964458195.1 uncultured Arenimonas sp. | reverse complement strand
AAACCTAGAACCTAAAACCTAAAACCTATCCCCCCACCCCTCATGCAACCCGCACTCGCGTTTCAACCCGAAGAATCGCGTGTCCTCCTCGCGCATGCCCGGTTGCCAGCGCTGCGTGCTGTGCACATCGCCGATGGAGACGTAGCCCTGGTGCCAGAGCGGGTGGTAGGGCAGGTCGTGTCGCTGCAAATACATCCAGACGTCGCGGTCGGTCCAGTCGGCGATCGGATGCAGTTTCCAGCGGCCGTCCTGCAGTTCGAGGAAATCGATGCCCGCGCGCGTACTCGCTTGCGCGCGCCGCAGTCCGGCGATCCAGGTGCGCACGCCGAGTTCGCGCAAGGCACGCTGCATCGGTTCGACCTTGCGCAACCGGTTGTAGCGTTCGAGGCCTTCGCGCCCCTGCTCCCACAGGCGCCCATGCCGCGCCTCCATCCAGGCGATGCCGATCTGCGGCCGATACACTTTCAGGTTCAGCGACAGCCGTTCGCTCATCGTGTCCACGAAGGCATAGGTTTCCGGAAATAAATAGCCGGTATCGATCAGGATCACCGGCAGGTCGGGGCGCTGCGAGGTAGCCATGTGCAGCGATACCGCGGCCTGCGCGCCGAAACTCGACGACAGCGCATGCGTGCCCGAAAGATTGTCCAGCGCCCAGGCGATGCGTTCCGCGGCTGGCAGGCCGCCGAGCCAGCGGTTGAGCTCGGCCAGCGAACGTGTCGATTCCGCCGCTGCGACCGGATCGGGCGGGCTCATGCGACCAGCTCCGTTTCGATGCGCTTCGACACCAGTGCACCGCGGCGCACGAGGTAGTCGCCGAAGCGTTCGCCATCGTCGCGCTCGCGCGCGTAGGAAGCGAGCAGCGGATCGAGCGCAGCAAGAATCGCGGCCTCGTCGATATTCTCGCGATACAACCGATTCAATCGCTGGCCGCGATGATCGGCGCCGAGCATCAGGTTGTATCGGCCCGGCGCCTTGCCTACGAGGGCGATCTCGCCCAGATACGGGCGCGAGCACCCGTTCGGGCAGCCGCTGATACGCAGATGGATCGGTTCGCCCTGCAGTCCGTGTTTCGCCAGCAGTTCTTCGAAGCGATCGAGGAATTGCGGCAAGTAGCGCTCGGCCTCGGCCATCGCCAGGCCGCAAGTCGGCAGCGCGACGCAGGCCAGGGCGAGTCGTCGCGTCGGCAGGTCGCGGCGGAAACCGTCGAGACCATGGCGCTGGATCAGTCCATCGATCGCGGCCACCTGCGTGCCGTGGATGCCGGCGATCAGCAGGTTCTGGTTCGGCGTCAGGCGGAATTCCGGCGCGCCGCCGATGTCGGCCAGCAGCAACAACGCGATTTCGCGCAGGCCGCTCAGCCGTGAACCTGCCGCGTCGTCCTGGATACGCCCGGCGAGCAGGCGCAGGCCCAGACTCCAGCAACCGTCGGCTTGCTGTCGCCAGCCGAATCGATCGCCGTTGTGCTCGAACGCGTAGCCACGCGACGGCTCCAGTGCGAAACCCGCGCGCCGCTCCACTTCGGCCTTGAACGCGTCCAGGCCGCGATCGTCGATGGTGTATTTGAGCCGCGCGCGCTTGCGCACGATGCGGTTGCCCCAATCGCGTTGCGTGGTCACGACGGCTTCGGCCACGGCGTTCACCTGTTCCGGCGAAACGAAACCGATCGCATCGGCCAGGCGCGGATAGGTTTCCGCATCGCCATGCGTCGCACCCATGCCGCCGCCGACGGTCATGTCGTAGCCGAGCAAATCGCCAGTCTTGCCGAGTACGGCGATAAAGCCGAGGTCCTGCGCGAACACGTCCACATCGTTGTCCGGCGGGATGGCGAAACCGATCTTGAACTTGCGCGGCAAGTAGGCCTCGCCGTAGATCGGCTCTTCTTCCTCGCCGCCGACGATGCATTCTTCGTCCAGCCAGATCTCGTGATAGGCGCGCGAGCGCGGCAGCAGGTACGCCGACAACGCCACGGCCTGGGCCTGCACTCGGGCATGCGTCTGCGGCGAACTCGGGTTGGCCGAGACCGCGATATTTCGGTTGACGTCGCCGCAGGCCGCCAGGGTGTCGATCAGCGCGGCATTGATTGCCTGCATCGTGGCTTTCAGGTCGCGCTTGATCACGCCGTGGAACTGGAAAGCCTGGCGGGTGGTGATGCGCAGGCCGCGTTCGGCCCAGGTCGTGGCGATGCGATCGAGCTGCAGCCATTGCGTCGGCGTCACCACGCCACCCGGCGTGCGCGTGCGGATCATGAAGCTGTGCGCGGGTTCGAGCTTCTGCCGGCGACGCTCTTCGCGCAGGTCGCGGTCGTCCTGCTGGTAGCTGCCGTGGTACTTGATCAGGGTCTGGTCGGCTTCCGCCAATGCGCCGGTGACCGGATCGGCCAGCGACGCGAGCAGGCTGCCGCGCAGGCGCCGGCTGTCGCGCTTGATATCCTCAACCGAATGCGCGCTCATCAGTACACGTCCCGGGCGTAGCGGCCCTGTTGTTGCAATGTCCGCAGGAACTCGGCGGCGTCCTCCGGCGATCGCCCGTCCTGCTGCGCCACGATGTCGAGCAAGGCGGCATGTACGTCGCGCCCCATGGTCACCGAACCGCAGACGTAGAGATGCGCGCCGCCCTGCAGCCAGCCGAAAAGTTCGCGTGCCTGTTCGCGCAGACGGTGCTGCACGTAGGTTCGCTCTGCCCCATCGCGAGAGAAGGCGAGGTCCAGGCGATTGAGATGGCCCTGCTTGAGCGCACGTTGCCATTCGAGCTGGTAGAGGAAGTCGCTGCGCGCATGCGGTGCGCCGAACAGCAGCCAGTTCCTGCCGGTCGCGGCGGTCGCGCCGCGTTCCTGCACGAAACCGCGGAATGGCGCGACGCCGGTGCCGGGCCCGATCATCACGACATCGCGCGAGCCGTCCTTCGGGAGGCGGAATCGTTCGTTGCGCTCGAGGTGCACGGCGATGCGGCCGCCGATCTCGCGCGAGGCGAGATGATGCGAGGCCACGCCCCAGCGCAGGGCGTCATCGCGGCGATATTCGATGTGCGCCACCGTCAGATGCGCCTCCTCGCCGACGAGCTTGCGGCTGGACGCAATCGAATACAGACGCGGCGTCAGCGGCCGCAAGGATGCCACCAGATCCTGCGCGGTCCAGTCGCCGCGATGGCGGAGCAGCAGGTCGATCGGTTGTTGCGTGGCGATCAACGCCGCCAGGGCGTCGCCGTTCTCCGCCTCCAGCAGGCGAGCCAGCGCCGCGCCGTCGGCACGGGCGGCGTGCGCAGCGACGAAACCGCGCGATAGCCGCGTCAACTCCCGTTTGGCGAGCAGCCACTCGCGCAGCGGCAGGCGCGTGCCGTCGTGTTCGACCGCCGCATCGCCATCCAGGCGCAGCGCCTCCAGCACGGCGTCCACCAGAGGCGGCGGATTGCTCGCATGCACGGCCAGCGCGTCGCCCGGTTCGTAGTCGAGACCGGCGCCGTCCAGCGCCAGCTCGATGTGGCGGATATCGCGATAGCCGCCGCGGCCGGTGATGCGCTGGTTCGCCAGCAGCTCGGCCGCGAACGGCCGATCGCGATCGATCGCCGCCGGCGCGGCGCGCAGCACGGCGACATTCGCCGCCGCCGTCGCGAGCGCGGGCGATGCCTGCCTCGCCTCTTCGAGCACGCGCGCGGTCCACGGATCCGCCAGCCCGTCCACGTCGAGGTCGGCATCGATCCGCGGCAACCAGCGGATCGCGCCGAGTTGCTCGAAGCGCGCATCGAGCCGTTTTCCGATTTCGCAGAAGCGCGGATAGCTCGAATCGCCGAGACCGAAAACGGCGAAACGCAGATCCGGCAGTTTCGGCGCGCGCGAGCCCAGCAGGTGTTCGACGAAGCCCTGCGCATCGTCCGGCGGATCGCCATCGCCCTGCGTGCTGACGACCAGCACGAGATGCGTTTCCTTCTTCAGCTCCGGCAGGGAGTACGCATCGGCACGCAGCAGGCGGGACGCGATGCCCGCCGATTCCAGCGACCGCTGCAGACGTTCGGCGACCCGGCGCGCGTTGCCGGTCTGGCTGCCGTAGATCACCGTGATGCGGAATGCGCTTTCCGGTGCGGGGGCGAGCGCCCGGGGGCGCGCGGCGGACGCGGCTGGTTGCGCCTGGGCCAGGCCGGCGGCGTAGCCCGAGATCCACCACAGGCCCATGGGATCCAGTCCCTCGGTCAGCTGGGCCAGCAGGGCCAGGCGAGGCTCGGGCAATGGGGGCAGGGGCAGCGCAGCGGGGGCAGTGGCGGGCGGCATGGGGCGGATCCGTGGGCAGGAATCCAGCCTAGGTCGGGGCTTTCGCGGGCGGAAAGGACGAAGCGGCATGCCCACATAAGTCCCGCTTATTTGCCCCTGCCGGCCTGGGCCCGGATACTCCCCCTTCCTTCGCCATGGATCGGTCATGGAGCTGCCCCCGGATTTTCTGGTCTTCGTCGTTATCGGCTTGGCGGCGCAATTGGTGGACGGCGCCCTGGGCATGGCCTATGGCGTCACCAGTTCGGCCCTGCTGGCGTTCTTCGGCATCCCGCCCGCCGTGGCCAGCGCCAGCGTGCATGCCGCCGAGGTCGCGACGACCGGCGTTTCGGGCATCAGCCACGGCCTGTTCGGCAACGTGGACAAGCAGTTGCTGGTGCGCCTGGCGGTACCAGGCGTCATCGGCGGAGCCGTCGGCGCCTGGGTGTTGAGCGAAATCAGCTGGCCCTGGCTGCGGGTGGCGATCGCAGCGTACCTGTTGATCCTTGGCGCCAAGCTGCTGCTACGGGCCATCCGCAATCGCCGCGGCGAACCGCATGTGCGCGGCGTTTCGGCGCTGGGCTTCGGCGCCGGACTGCTCGATGCCATCGGCGGCGGTGGCTGGGGTTCGCTGACCACGACCCATCTGATGGCGCGGCACCACGAGCCGCGGATCGCGATCGGCACGGCCAATGCCGCCGAATTCTTCGTCAGCCTGGCCATCTCGCTGGTGTTCATCTTCACGATCGGCATCAGCCATACCCACGTGGTGCTTGGCCTGTTGACCGGCGGCGTGATCGCGGCGCCGTTCGCCGCCTGGTTGACCAAGCGCCTGCCCGCGCGCGGCCTGCTCGGTTTCGTCGGCCTGTTTGTGATGGGCCTCAGCACGTACAATCTGGTCCGCGCCCTCGCCTGACCCCGCCTTTCAGCGCTTTCTTGATGAATCCTGCCCGTTCGCTCAGCCATCTCGACCGCCTTGAGGCCGAGAGCATCCACATCTTCCGCGAGGTCGCCGCCGAGTTCCGCAACCCGGTGATGCTCTATTCGATCGGCAAGGACAGCGCGGTGCTGCTGCACCTGCTGCGCAAGGCCTTCCATCCGGCCAAGCCGCCGATCCCGCTGCTGCACGTCGACACCACCTGGAAATTCCAGGACATGTACCGCTACCGCGACAGCGTCGCCGAGCGCTTCGGCGTCGATCTGCGCGTGTACGTGAACGAGGAGGGGCGCCGTCAGGGCATCAATCCGATCAGCCACGGTGCCACGGTGCATACCGACGTGATGAAGACGCAGGCCCTGAAGCAGGCGCTGGATCTTTATCGTTTCGACGCCGCCATCGGCGGCGCCCGCCGCGACGAGGAAAAATCGCGGGCCAAGGAGCGCGTGTTTTCCTTCCGCAACGCGCAACACCGCTGGGATCCGAAAAGCCAGCGCCCGGAACTGTGGAACCTGTACAACGCCCGCGTCGACAAGGGCGAAAGCGTGCGCGTGTTCCCGATCTCCAACTGGACCGAGCTCGACATCTGGCTGTACATCTACCGCGAACAGATCCCGGTGGTGCCGCTGTACTTCGCCGCCGAACGCCCGGTGGTCGAACGCGACGGCGCCCTGCTGATGGTCGACGACGACCGCCTGCCGCTGCGCGACGGCGAAACGCCGATGCGCAAGAAGGTGCGTTTCCGCACGCTGGGCTGCTATCCGCTCACTGGCGCCATCGAATCCGAGGCCGACACGCTGGAAGCGGTGATCGAAGAAATGCTGGTCGCCACCACCTCCGAGCGCCAGGGCCGCGTGATCGACCACGATCCGTCGGCCTCGATGGAAAAGAAGAAGCAGGAGGGGTATTTCTGATGGCCGCCACCGACGACAGCCTCGCCGCCGCGCCGGTCTCGGTCGCCGCCTACCTGAAGCAGCACGAAACCAAGGGTCTGCTGCGCTTCATCACCTGCGGCAGCGTGGACGACGGCAAGAGCACGCTGATCGGCCGCCTGCTGCACGACACCAAGCTGCTGTTCGACGATCAGCTCGCCGCGCTCGAGCGCGACAGCAAGCGTCACGGCACCCAGAACGGCGAGATCGATTTCGCCTTGCTGGTCGACGGCCTCGCTGCGGAACGCGAGCAAGGCATCACCATCGACGTCGCCTACCGCTTCTTCAGCACCGAACGGCGCAAGTTCATCGTCGCCGACTGCCCGGGGCATGAGCAGTACACCCGCAACATGGCGACCGGCGCGTCCACCGCGGACCTCGCCATCGTGCTGGTCGATGCGCGCAAGGGCCTGCTGACGCAGACGCGCCGGCACAGCTACATCGTGTCCCTGCTCGGCATCAAGCATGTGCTGCTGGCCGTGAACAAGATGGACCTGGTCGGTTTCGACCAGGGCGTGTTCGACGAGATCGTCGCCGGTTACCGCGAACTCGCGGCACAGCTGGGCATCGCCGACGTCACCGCGATCCCGCTGTCGGCCTTGCGCGGCGACAACATGATCCTGCGTTCCGACGCGACGCCGTGGTACCACGGCCCGACCCTGCTCGAACACCTGGAAACGGTGGATGTGAGCGGAAGCGATGCGCAGGAAGGCTTCAGCCTGCCGGTGCAATGGGTCTGCCGGCCGGACCAGAATTTCCGCGGCTTCGCCGGCACCGTTGCGGCGGGCGGCATCCGCCCGGGCGACGAGGTCGTCGCGCTGCCGTCGGGCCGACGCTCGCGCGTGCAGCGCATCGTCACCGCCGACGGCGACCTGGCGCAGGCGCAGGAAGGTCAGGCGGTCACGCTGACGCTGACGGACGAACTCGATATCAGTCGCGGCGACGTCATCGCCGATGTCGCGCACCCGCCGCAGATCGCCGATCAGTTCGCCGCGCACGTGTTGTGGATGAACGATGCGCCGCTGCTGCCCGGTCGCCGTTACTGGCTGAAGGTCGGCGCGCGCACCGTCAACGCGACCGTCACCGAGATCAAGCACAAGGTCGACATCAATACGCAGGAACCGCTGGCGGCGAAATCGCTGGACCTCAACGAGGTCGGCTTCTGCAACCTGTTCCTCGACCAGGACATCGCTTTCGAGCCCTATCGCGAGAATCGCACGCTAGGCGGTTTCATCCTGATCGACCGGCAGACCAACGCCACCGTCGCCGCCGGTACGCTGGAATTCGCCCTGCGCCGCGCCGGCAACATCCATTGGCAGCATCTCGACGTCACCCGGCAGTCGCGCGCCGCACTCAAGCACCAGCAGGCGCGTTGCCTGTGGTTCACCGGCCTGTCCGGTTCGGGCAAGTCGACGATCGCCAACCTGGTGGACAAGCGCCTGCACGCGCTCGGGCACCACACCTACATCCTCGACGGCGACAACGTGCGCCACGGCCTGAACAAGGACCTCGGCTTCACCGACGAGGATCGCGTGGAGAATATCCGCCGCGTGGCCGAAGTCGCGAAGCTGATGACCGATGCTGGCCTGATCGTGCTGGTTTCCTTCATCTCGCCGTTCCGCGCCGAGCGCCGCATGGCGCGCGACCTGTTCCCGCCGGGCGAATTCCTCGAAGTCTTCGTCGATACACCGCTCGAGCTGTGCGAACAGCGCGACGTGAAGGGGCTTTACCGCAAGGCGCGCGCCGGCGAACTCAAGCACTTCACCGGCATCGATTCGCCCTACGAAACGCCGGAGTCGCCGGAGTTCCACCTGCATACCGAAACCGACACGGCCGAAGCCCTGGCGCAGCGCATCGTCGAGCGTTTGCTGCGGGAGTGAGCAGCCATGCGGACGTAGCCCGGGTTGAGGCCATCGGCCGAAACCCGGGGCATGTCAAAAATAAGCCACTTGGCAGCCAACGCGATCTTGATCTCCCGGGTTTCACGCCTTCGGCGTTCTACCCGGGCTACGTAGTCGCCGATCAACCGAGGCGCTTCTTCAAACTCTTGGCGAATTTGTCCGCCGCCTTCGCGTCGTACAGGAAAAACAGCGAAGGCTCGGTGAGTTCGAGTTCGAGCAACACCGGCGCGCCGCTCTCGTCGCGGATCAGGTCCACGCGCGCATAGGCCAACGCCCCTTTGTTGCCGAACAATTTCGGCAAGGCCGCGAGCGCCGCTTTCGCCACCTGCAACTCGTCCTTGCCCGGTTTGCGCGCGGTGATCTGTTCCGGCGCGAACAACAACTCGGTCGGCCCCTCGTCGCGGCGCAGCAGCGGGCCTTTTCGAATGGCGTGGCTGAACTGGCCGTCGAAAAACATCAGCGCGGTTTCGCCGGCCTCGTCCACCGAGGGCATATAGGGCTGCAGCAAGACGCTGCGATTCTCCGACAGCAGGCGCGCGACATGCTTTTCCGCCGCCGGCTGCTGCGCGCGCGCATAGCGCTGCGCGTCGCGCGAACCGGCGCCGACCGCGGGCTTGGCGACGAACTCGGCCGCTTGCGCGAACTCCGTCAGGAAATCTTCCAAGGCCTTGGCCGCATCGTCGCCGGGTTCGGCGAAACGACTGGGCACGACGGGCACGTCCACGCGTCGAAGTTCGTCGAGGTAGTGCTTGTCGGTGTTGTGCCGGATCACCGGCAACGGGTTCAGCAAGCGCGTTTTTTCGCCAGTGCGTTCGGCCCAGGCGAGGAATTCCGGAAGACGCTCCGCGTAGTCCCAGGGAGAACGAAGCAGGACCGCGTCGAAACGCGCCCAGGACACGCTCGTATCGTCCCAGGCCAGGATCGGCGCCTCCACGCCATTGGCATGCAAGGCCGCCTGCAACGGCGCGAGATCCTCATCCAGCGCGAAGGCGGCGATGGCAGTGACGAGGGCGATCTTCATGGGGGGATTCTCGCACATCCCTCGTAGGAGCCAGCTTGCTGGCGACCGGCCAGCGCTGTCGTTGTAGGAGCGACGCGAGTCGCGGCTGTTCGGCTGCGCCGTGGCATTTGCCTGCCGGCGGCCCTACTTTTTGTTATGGCAAAAAGTAGGCAAAAACCATTGCGCCCGACGCTCGCCGGCTCGAAGTCCTTTCTCGCCGTACCCTGCGCGTCTCGCCGCCCGCGGGCCGGCCCGAACTCGCGCATCCCTGCGCTCGGACAGTCGGGCCTTTCCCCCGCGGCCGGCTGCGATGCTCGGCTCGCTTTAAGGCGCGGGTCGCACTAAGCCCGCGCATCCTGCGCTACTACGTTGCAAGAAAGTTGTAGGGTGGGCCTTGGCCCGCCGCTTCCAGGGGCCGGCAGTCAAATGCCACGGCGCAGCCGAACAGTCGCGATTTATCGGCCCTACGGCCGTTAGAAGCGACCATCGCTCCTACAACAGCGGATCGCGACTTGCGTCCCGAAGGGATTTCTTTCGGTCATCGCTCCTACAGCAGCTCAGCGCGGATCGCGGCTCACGCCGCTCCTACAGCAGACGGGGCGGATATGCCCTACATCGTATCCATCAAGCGCTCGACCCACAGCGCGTACATCGCGCCGGACGGGTGCAGGCCGTCGTCGGCCAGCATGTCGCGGCGGGCGCCGAAGTCGCGCGTCAGGTCGGTTATGTCGCGCCAGACGGCGCCCCGGCTTTCGCTGACATCGCGATTGACCGCGTTGTAGTCGTCGATCTGATCGGCGATGCGCGCGAGATCGCGCTTGCCATCGCGCGCGAAAGGCGTGACGCCCCAATCCGGAATCGACAGCACCAGCACGCGGCCGGCGTCGCCACCGGCGAGCGCGATCGCGCGTTCGAGCAGGGCGGAGAATTCCTCGCGGTAGTTCTGCAGATCGCGCCCGCGGTACTGGTTGTTCACGCCGATCAGCAGGCTGACCAGATCCCATTGCCCCAGCGGTTCCTGCGCATCCATCGCCGCCGACAATTCGTCGGTGGTCCAGCCGGTCTGCGCGATGATGCGCGGCGTTTCGATCTCGGCCCCGAGCGCGCGCAGGCTCGCGGCCCACTGGTTCGGCCAACGCTGGTCTTCGGCGACGCCTTCGCCGATGGTGTACGAATCGCCCAGGGCGAGGAAACGCACCGCGGTCAGGCGACGGCGGCGCGGCGGCGCAGGGCCGCTTCGGCGTAGCGGCCGAGCAGTTCGTCGATGCGACGGAAAACTTCACGCATCGTTTCGGCTTCCGGCAGCAGGGTGACGCGGAAGTGATTGCGATAGCGCACGTTGAAGCTCGAGCCCGGCACGACCAGCACGTCCTCGCTTTCCATCAACTCCAGCGCGAAACGATGGTCGTCGAAACCGTCGGCGGCCGGGCCGACCACGGCGGGGAAGGCGTAGAGCGCGCCGGCCGGCGCGACCAGTTCGAGATGTTCGCTGGCGGCGCAGGCTTCGATCACCGCGCGCCGCGTTTCATACAGGCGACCGCCCTCGACGCAAAGCGGCGTGATCGTATCGGGGCCCGACAGCGCTGCCGGTACCGCGTACTGGCCGGGCACGTTCGCGCACAGGCGCAGGGCGCCGAGCAGGTCCATCGCGTGGTGGTAATCGCCGAGTCGCAGCGGATCGCCCGACAGCACCGCCCAGCCGACGCGCCAGCCGCAGGCGCGATGCACTTTCGACAGGCCGCCGAAGCTGATGCAAGGGTGATCGCCGGCCAGTGGCGCCAGCGGCTCGAACGTCGCTTCGTCGTAGACGATGCCGTCGTAGATCTCGTCGGCCATCAGCAGCAGGCCGTGCTTGACCGCAATCGCGACGAGCTGTTCGAGCAAGGCGCGCGGATAGGTCGCGCCGCTCGGGTTGTTCGGATTGATGATGACCAGCGCACGCGTACGCGGCGTCACCAGCGCTTCGACTTGCGCCGGATCGGGCAGGAAGCCGTTTTCGGGGCGGCAGTCGTAATGCACGGCCTTGCCGTCGTTGAGGATGGTCGCAGCCGTCCACAGCGGATAGTCCGGGCTCGGCACCAGCACTTCGTCGCCGGGGTTGAGCAGGGCGCGCAGGGAGATGTCGATCAGTTCGCTGACGCCGTTGCCGACGAAGATGCGCTCGGGCACCGCGTTCGGCGTACCGCGCGACTTGTAGTGCGCAGCGATGTATTCGCGCACGGCCGGCAGGCCCTGCTGGTGCGTGTACGGATCGGTGCTCGGCAGGTTGTCGGCGATGGCGCGCTGCAGGTGTTCCGGCGCGCGGAAACCGAAGGCGCCCGGGTTGCCGATGTTGAGCTTGATGAGTTTCCGGCCCTGCGCTTCCAGTTCCAGGGCCCGACGTGCGAGTTCGCCGCGGATTTCGTAACGGACTTCGGACAGGCGCTCGCGGGTCAGCAATCGGGGGTGGGACATGGGAAGTGTCGGAAAAGGCTGGAAAAATCAGCCCAGAGCCTACCCGAAAGCGTTAAAGCTTTGTAGGAGCGAAGGGCAACTCATCCGTGCCGTCGGCTTGCGGTGGCCTCGACCGCCCCGCCTGCTCGGTCGACACGCCGTCCATGGCCATCGACTCGCAGCCGCTCAGGCATCCTGCCTTCGCTCGCGGGTCGGTTCTCGGCCGCCGCCCTCATGCCTGCGTAGCGGCTCGGGAGCTCTCCAGCCGCAGGCACAGCCCCGCCAGGCTCGCGAAGCCCAGCTCCCAGGCCAGGGCGTAGCCGAAATACGTGGTGAACTCGCCACCTCCCGCCAGAATGGCCAGCCGCGTCAGGCCGATGCCGGCGTTGCCCAGCAGGGCGACCCAAAGCCCGGCGCGGCGCCAGTCGTCGCGCCAGACGGCCATGAACAGAAAGGTCGCCAGCCCGAGCTCCAGCCCGCCGTAGAAGGCCCGCAACTCGATCCAGCCGACCTCGCTGGCGTGGATGCCCAACGGTTCCAGCGCAGTCTGCGGCGAGACCGCGAGCCAGCCGCCGAAGCCGAGGAAGCCGAGGCCGATGGTGAACAGGAGCAGGCGCGAGAGTGTCTTCATCGGCGCAGTCTGCGCTGCCCGAAGTCAAGGAAAGGTGCACGTGGCGCTAGAATCGCTGCGATGACCCTTGCCCCCGATGCCTTCGACCGCCTCCGTGCCATCGGTTGGCCCGATACGCCCGAGTTGCGCGAAGCCGCCGGCAGCGACCGCGTCGCCCGCGTCACCGGCCAGCATCGCAGCGGCTACGACGTGGCCGAATTCGCCGGCGACGTGCGCCGCGTGCAACCGCCCGCGCCCTGGACCCGCCCGCGCGGCGATCCGGCCGAGCGGGCCGCGGTCGGCGACTGGGTCGCGCTGGACGCCGACGGCAAGCACATCCTGCGCCTGTTGCCGCGCCATGCCCTGCTCAAGCGCGCCGCCGCCGGCGAGCATTACAAGCAGCAGCTGATCGCCGCGAACATCGACCACGTGCTCGTCGTCTGCGGGCTCGATGGCGATTTCAATCCGCGCCGCATCGAGCGCTACTTGCTGATCGTGCAGGCCAGCGGCGCCGCACCCGTGCTGGTGCTGACCAAGGCCGACCGCTGCGACATGCTCGAGGACGTGATCGAGGTATTGCACAACGAACGCCTGACCGGCATCCCGGTGCATGCGGTGAATGCGAAGGACCGCGACAGCGTCGCCGTGTTGCATCCGTATCTCGGACCCGGCAAGTCGGCGGTGCTGGTGGGTTCTTCCGGCGCCGGCAAGTCCACGCTCACCAACACCTTGCTCGGCGTCGAGAAGATGAAGACGAATGCCGTGCGCGAGAACGACCAGCGCGGCCGCCACACCACCACGCACCGCGTGCTGATCCCCTTGCCGCAGGGCGGTTGCCTGATCGACACGCCGGGCATGCGCGAGCTCAAGCTCAGCGGCGACGAGGACCTGGCCGACGGCGGTTTCGACGACATCGAGGCATTGGCGAGCAGTTGCCGCTTCAGCGATTGCGGGCACAGCAATGAACCGGGCTGCGCGGTGCGCGCGGCCATCGAGAGCGGCGAACTCGACGAGGTTCGCTACAACAGCTATTGCAAGCTGCGCGACGAGCGCGATGCCGCCGCCACGACGCTGGCGCAGCGGCGCGCCGAGGAGAAGGTGATCCACAAGGCCCTGAACAAGCGCCTGAAAGACAAGTACGGACGGCGCTGATGGCCACTGTCGCGCCCGCCTCGCTCAAGCACCATGCCGCGCTAGACGCGCGCCTGGTCGCGGCGGTGCGCGATATCCGGTTGCTGGAAATGGTGAGCTGGCCCGCCAGCGCGCAGGAGGAATTCCTCGGTGCCTGGCGCATCGGCCGGATCCATCTGCCGAAGATCGAATACGCGCGTCGCGACTACACCGCCGTGCGCGCCGAGCTCGCGGCCGTGGCCGCCGGTGCCGATGCCGACGATCCGGTCGGTCGCTACCTGCTGCAGACGGCGGAAAGCTGGCGCATCGCCACGCGCTTGCTCGATGCGGTCGGCACCCATCGCGTCACCGCCTATTCGACCCGGCTGTACGGCCGGCCGGCGGAGATGCTGCCGGGCGAAGGACCGACCAATCTCGATGCGGCCCTGCATTTCGTCGGCCTCGCCGACCAGCTCGACCAAGAACTGCGTGAGGTCGAACCGGACTACGTGCTACCGGCCGAGACGGTGCAGGCCGAGCTGCAGAAATCGGTCGATGCTTTCTTCACCGGCCACAAGGTCACGGTGGAACTCGATCCGAACCTGATCTCGAAAGCCGCGGCCAGCCCGACCCGCATCCGCCTGCGCACCAATACCGGGTTTTCCGACTACGACCGCAACCAGTTGCTCGTGCACGAAGCCTTCGTGCACACGCTGACCGGATTGAACGGCCGCGAACAGCCCTTCTTGCGCTCGCTGGCGCGCGGTGCGCCACGCACGACGGCGACGCAGGAAGGCCTGGCGACGTTCGCGGAACTGATGTCGGGCGCGATGGACATCGAACGCATGAAGCGCATCAGCCTGCGCATCGTCGCCATCGACAAGGCTATCCACGGCGCCGATTTCGTCGATGTCTTCCGCTTCTTCCTCGAGGCCGGGCAGCCGCCGGCCGACAGCTTTTCGTCGACGCAGCGCGTGTTCCGCGGCGTGCCGCTCGGCGGCGGCGCGGCCTTCACCAAGGACACCGTGTACCTGCACGGCCTGCTCAGCGTGCACACCTTCTTCCGCTGGTGCCTGCGCCATCACCGCCTCAGCCAGGCGCGGCAGCTGTTCGTCGGCAAGCTCGCGCTGGAGGACGTGTTCAACCTGCAGGCGGCGTACGAAGACGGCGGCATCGCGCCACCGCTCTACCTGCCGCCCTGGATGCAACGCGCCAACGGCCTAGCCGGCATGCTGGCCTTCTCGTTGTTCGCCAACAAGATCCGCCTCGACCGTGTCGAAGCCGACGACCTCGTCCTGGGGTTGTAACCCCGCAATGGCCGAATTTCCGTAGGAGCGGCGTAAGCCGCGACCCCGCCGCGATGCAGTCGCGATTGCCCCGCTCCTTCTGTCGTCTTGCCCCTCACCCCAACCCTCTCCCCGTTGCACGGGGAGAGGGGGTCGGAATAGCGGTGGCGTACACGCCTTCGTTTCCTCTCCCGCGAGCGGGTGTCCGAAGGGCATGCAAAGCTGAGAGGGTTAGGGTGAGAGGCGAGCACGCGCCAAATCGCTTCGCGGTCGCCGGCACGAAACGCACCAACGCCTGGCAGCCGGATGCCTCCGTCCCCTCTCCCGTGAACGGGTGTCCGAAGGGCATGCAAAGCTGAGAGGGTTAGGGTGAGAGGCGAGCACGCGCCAAATCGCTTCACAGTCGCCGGCACGAAACGCACCGACGCCTGGCAGCGGGATGCCTCCGTCCCCTCTCCCCGTTTCACGGGGAGAGGGTTAGGGTGAGGGGTTGGTTCAGCCTGCTAGAATCAAAGTCCTACGCTGAAGAAAAGCCGCAATGTCCGAACACGACGAATTCAAGGAAGCCGCCCTCGATTACCACCGGATCGCCCCGGCCGGGAAGATCAAGGTGGCGCCGACCAAGCCGATGATCACCCAGCGCGACCTGGCCCTGGCGTATTCGCCGGGCGTCGCGCATGCCTGCGAGGCCATCGTCGCCGACCCGAACCAGGCCTCGGCCCTGACCGCGCGCGGCAATCTCGTCGCCGTCATCACCAACGGAACCGCCGTGCTCGGCCTCGGCAACATCGGCCCGCTGGCCGGCAAGCCGGTGATGGAAGGCAAGGGCGTGCTGTTCCAGAAATTCGCCGGCATCGACGTTTTCGATCTCGAGATCAACGAAACCGATCCCGACAAGCTCGTGGACATCATCGCCAGCCTCGAACCGACCTTCGGCGGCATCAATCTCGAGGACATCAAGGCGCCCGAGTGTTTCGAAGTCGAGCGCAAGCTGCGCGAGCGGATGAACATCCCGGTCTTCCACGACGACCAGCACGGCACCG
>CAYWHO010000030.1:12507-15525 GCA_964458195.1 uncultured Arenimonas sp. | reverse complement strand
GGCGGCACGACGCCGGCGATGCGTCCGGAAGACATCCGCCAGATCGGCATCCGCTCGGTGGACATCGGCGAGAAGAAGCTCGTCAAGGAGTACGGGCTCGACATCTACGACATGCGCTACATCGACGAGATCGGCATCAAGCGCGCGATGGAAGAAGCGCTGGAAGGCATCGACGCCGATACGCACGTGCACGTCAGCTTCGACGTCGATTTCCTCGACCCCTCGATCGCGCCCGGCGTCGGCACCACCGTGCCGGGCGGCCCGAACTACCGCGAAGCGCAGCTGGTGATGGAAATGATCGCCGACACCGGCCGCGTCGCTTCCATCGACATCGTCGAACTCAACCCGGCCTTCGACCTGCACAACCAGACCGCGCAGTTGGCGGTGGACCTGGTGGAAAGCCTGTTCGGCAAGTCGACGCTGATGCGCGATTGATCCGCGGCTAGGCCACTTCGCATACGAAACGGGCCGCTCGCGCGGCCCGTTTTCATTGCGGTATTCGATCAGTACTGCGGATCCGGCGCGAAGCCCACGGGGAAGGCCTGCGGCGGCGACGGGTAGTTGTAGCCGCGCGTCGGCAGCACGCCCTTCGCGACGAGGGCATCGTAGGAATCGTAGAACAGCGAGGTGACCTGGTTCGGGCGCGAACCGGCGCGCTCGAACACCGTCTGCGTCACCGGGTCGTAGCGACGTTCGCCATGGCCGGTGCCGAGTTCCTGCGCGGCGAGATCGCGTTCGCGGCGCGGTTCATATCCACGCGAGCTGGCAGCGCCTGCGGCCGACTTCGCTGCATCGGCGGCCGGCGCGGGGGCGTTCTGCGCACGCGACTCGGCGTACGGAGAATCGCCGCGACCGATCTGCGGCATCGGCTGGTAGGGCGGCGGCGAGTACTGGCGTTCGCGGAAGGCGGCCACGCCGATCACGCCGACGTTCATGGGGCGGCCGGTACGGGCGGCGTAGCTGTCGGGCAGGTCGGTGAAATAGAATTCGGCGATGTCCGAATAACTCTTGCGCCAGCCCTGCACTTCGATGCGCTGCCAGGGGTCGAGCACGTAACCGGCCTGCGAGGCGCCGGCGGTCTGGCCGCTGATGGCATTGACGCCATCGACCGAAACGACGGCGAGCACGCGTTCGCCGGTCAGGTTCTGCAGGGTGACGGCGAAGCGATGGCCGGGTCGGCCCTCGATGTATTCGCGGCCCGCGTAGGGCAGGCGGGGCAGGACATAGCCGGTGTCCTGGTCCTGCACCTGCACGTCCACGAGGCGCTCGTTGCGGGCGCAGGCGGGCAGGGCGAAGCAACTGGACAGCACGAGCAAGGCGGCAGCAAGGCGTTTCATGACCGGGTCTCCGTGGTGGGCACCGTCTTTCAACGCGCGGGCCGGCGGAGCGGGGTTAACCGGTAAACTAGGCCGTCAGTTACCGCCGCATTCCGAATGAACAAGACCCGCGTCCTCACCGGCATCACCACGTCCGGTACGCCCCACCTGGGCAATTACGCCGGCGCGATCCGCCCGGCGATCGCCGCTTCGCACGATGCGAACGTCGAGAGCTTCTATTTCCTCGCCGACTACCATGCCCTGGTCAAGGTGCAGGATCCGGCGCGCGTGCAGCGCTCGACGCTGGAGATCGCCGCGAGCTGGCTGGCCGCAGGGTTGGATCCGGCGAAGGTCTGGTTCTATCGCCAGTCCGATATCCCCGAGATTCCCGAGCTGACCTGGCTGCTGACCTGCGTCGCCGGCAAGGGCCTGCTGAACCGCGCGCATGCCTACAAGGCGGCGGTGGACAAGAACCGCGAGGCCGGCGAAGACGACGATGCGGCGATCACCGCCGGCCTGTTCATGTACCCGGTGCTGATGGCAGCCGACATCCTGATGTTCAGGGCGAACCGCGTGCCGGTCGGTCGCGACCAGGTGCAGCACCTGGAGATGGCGCGCGATTTCGCCGCGCGCTTCAACCATATCTACGGCGAACATTTCGTTTTGCCTGAGGTGTCGATCGAGGAAAACGTGGCGACCTTGCCGGGCCTCGACGGCCGCAAGATGAGCAAGAGCTACGACAACACCATCCCGCTGTTCGCGCCGCGCACCGAACTGCTGTCCTTGATCAAGGGCATCAAGACCGATTCGCGCGCGCCGGGCGAACCGAAGGAAACCGAAGGTTCGGCCCTGTTCCAGCTCTACCAGGCCTTCGCGACGGCGGAAGAAACCGAAGCGATGCGCCGCGCTTTCGCCGACGGCATCGCCTGGGGCGAAGCCAAGCAGCAGCTGTTCGAGCGCATCGACCGCGAAGTGGCGCCCATGCGGGAGAAATACGAGGCCCTGATCGCCAACCCGATCGAGATCGAGGCGACGCTGCGCGAAGGCGCCGACAAGGCAAGGAAGATCGCCACGCCTTTTCTCGCCGAGCTGCGGCGTGCAGTGGGTCTGCGGGATCTGCGCGACGCACCGAAGTCGGCGGCGAAGGTTGCATCGAAGGCGGCGTTGCCGAGCTTCAAGCAGTATCGCGAGAAGGACGGGAAGTTCTATTTCAAGCTCGCCGATGGCGAAGGCGCAGTACTGCTGCAAAGCCGCGGTTTCGATACGCCGAAGGAAGCCGGCGCATTGATCGCGGCGCTTCGGAGCGGCGAAACCGGCGTCGCGCAACTGCAGGGCGCCGCCATCCTCGGCGAGGGCATCGGGGAATCGGACGTTCGGGCGGCGCTCGATGCCTTGCGTGCGGCCGACGAAGCGAAGTCCTGATGTCCCTGCTCGCGCTGGTCCTGTTCGCGCCCTGGTTCGCCATCCTCGGCTGGTGCTACTGGGCTTTCCCTAAATCGCATGCGGTGACGCCGGCGCGTCGCCGTTTCGACCTGGTCGCCCTGCTGCTGGCCTTCGTGCTCAGCGGTATCGCCATGCACCTCGCCTACAACATCGAATTCGAAGGCACCGGTCCGCTGTGGCCGCAGGTCATCGCGACGCTTGCCGGATACCACGCATTCCTGATCGTGCTGGTCGTGGCATTCTTCCTGCGCCGCAGCCG
>CAYWHO010000030.1:2140-12407 GCA_964458195.1 uncultured Arenimonas sp. | reverse complement strand
GATACCACGCATTCCTGATCGTGCTGGTCGTGGCATTCTTCCTGCGCCGCAGCCGCTACGGCCAAAGCGCAACGCCATAGGGTGGCTGTAGGGTGGGCTTTAGCCCACCATCGAGATCGCCGCAAACGACACGGTGAGATGCAGGGCGGGCGTATGGTGGGCTTTAGCCCACCATCGAGATCGCCGCAAACGGCAAGGTGGGCTAAAGCCCACCCTACAACCCACGATCTCGCACCGCCGCAATGGGCGAAGTGGGCTAAAGCCCACCCTACAGCCCACGATCTCGCACCGCCGCAATGGGCGAGGTGGGCTAAAGCCCACCCTACAACCCACGATCTCGCACCGCCGCAATGGGCAAGGTGGGCTAAAGCCCACCCTACAGCCCACACCGGCACCGCGTGCTGCGATCAACCCCAGCTATTGAGATCGATGCCGGTCTTGCCCGGTTGCTGGCGCACGACGCAGAAGCGATGCCCGCTCGGCGCCTGCATCACCCACCAGCGTTTGATGAATTGCACGCGGGTCGCGCCCAACGCTTCGAGCCTGGCGACTTCCGCGTCGAGGTCGTCGGTTTCGATGTCCAGGTGTACGCGCGGATCGTGGTCGACCTTCTGCAGCAGCAGGAAAGGTTCATCCGGTTCGGTACGCAGTTCGGCGTACTTGCCGTCGCCGTCCTGGTCGCGCGTGACGATGTCGCGGCCGAACGCAGCGCTCCAGAAATCCGCCGCCCGGCCGAGATCGTCGGTGCGGCAATCGATGACGAGGGCGATCAATACGCTGCGGTGTTTCGTTGCGCGCGCCTTCTTCGCTGGCGCCGGCGCGCGGTCCTCGTCTTCGCGCCAGCGCACGACGCAAAAACGTTGCCCGGTCGGCGCTTCCATCACCCACCAGCGGCCGCGCGGGTTGCCGATGCGTTTCGCGCCCAGCGCCTCCAGCCGCGTCGCTTCGGCGTCGATATCGTCGGCTTCGATGTCGAGATGCAGGCGCGAGGCATGCTCGACGCATTGCACCTCGATATGCCAGCCGCCCGGGCCCTTGCCGAGCAGGGCGTAACGGCCTTCGTCGCCTTCGTCAGGATCGACCACCGGCAGGCCGAGGGCGCCGCTCCAGAACTTCCTGTATCGCGCCAGGTCGTCGCCCTGGCAGTCGATCATGAATCCCGCCAGCCGGCGCGTCATCGTTCTCGCCTCAGCGGGATTTCTGCAAGTCGTCGATCATCGCGCGCAAGAAACGCGCCGCTTCGCCGCCGGTGGCGGCGCGATGGTCGAAGGTCAGCGACAACGGCATGATGCGATGCGCCTCCATGCCGCCGAGCACCGGCACGACCGCATGGTGCAAACGGCCGGCGCCGACGATGCAAACGCAGGGCGGCACGACGACCGGCGTGGCGTACTTGCCGGCGAAGACGCCGAAGTTCGACAACATGATCGTGTAGCCGGTGAGTTCGTCCGGCGGCAGGCTGCGATTCTTCACGCCGTCGCGCAGGCGATTGAGTTCGGCGCGGACCTGGCGCGGATCGAGGCGCTCGCAGTTGCGCAGGGCCGGAACGAACAGGCCGTCCGGCGAATCCACCGCGATGCCCACATCCACGCGCGTATGCCGGCGCAACGTGCCTTCCTTGCCGTTGAACCAGGAATTCATCGCCGGCTCGGCCTGCGAGGCGACGGCGAGCGCGCGGATCGTGCGCGCCATGATGTCTTCGCCGGGCGCCCAGGCGTGCAGGTCGGCATCGTCCATCAGGGTCGTCGGTACGACTTCGGCATGCGCGGCGCTCATCGAACGCGCCATGTTGCGGCGCACGCCGCGAATGGGTTCGTCGCTGTCGAACTTCACGTCCGCGCGCGGCGCGGGCGCAGGCGCCGAACGCGCGGCGGGAGCGGGTGCGTACTCGCGAGCCGTACCCTCACCTCCGGTCCCTCTACCGGCGGGAGCGGGGAGTGGTTTCGCCGTTCCTGCGGCTGCGGCCTGCTTCACGTCATTGAGCGTCACCACGCCGTCGGCGCCGGTGGCGCGCACGCGCGAAAGATCGACGCCGAGTTTCTTGGCCAGCGCACGCACGGCCGGCATGGCCTTCACGCCGCCGATCGCGACGGCTTGTTCGCTGCGGATCGCATCGGAGGATTGCATCGCACCGACGACGGTACCTGCGTCGGCGGATTTGCTGCCCTCTCCCGTTGGGAGAGGGGCCGGGGGTGAGGGTTCGGTGTCGCGCGGACTTTCAGCGGGCGGCGGGGCGGTCACCGCATGACCGCCGCCATGGTGATGGCCGGTGTCTTGCGCTTCGGCGCGTTGCGGCAGGCTCGGATCGATCTCGAATTCGGCCAGCCAGCTGCCGGTAACGATGACATCGCCGGCCGCACCGGCCAGGCGCGTGACTTTGCCGGAAAACGGCGAGGGCACGTCGACGACGGCCTTCGCCGTTTCCATCGAAATCAGCGGTTCGTCCAATCGGATCGTGTCGCCGATCTTGACGTGCCATTCGACGATTTCCGCGTCGGGAAGGCCCTCGCCGAGATCGGGCAGCAGGAACAGTTTCTTTTCGCTCATGGGTTCACTCGATAACGGGTGGTTCTATGTCCAGGTCGCGTTCCGGCAGCCAGCCCTGTTCGCCGATGGCGTTTTCGCACCACCACCAACCGCCGGCTTCCTCGATCAGGCGCACGACATCGCCGGCTTCGGCATCGAGCTCGCGCGCATCGTAATCCTGGAGGGCCGTGGTTTCGCCCGCGGTGGCGGCGAGAAAGCGTTCGTGCACCCAGCCGCTACGGCCGCTGCCGTCGGTGGCCCAGAGGAACTCGGGCCATTCCGTGTCGCGTTCGCCGACGCGCACCGTTTCTCCGGCCTGGAAGCGCACCGGGTCATGATGCTTCTTGCGGTAGTCGCGGCGCAGGCGGGCTTGCATGGCCGGTCAGCTGTGCGCCAGCGTGCGTTTGGCGGCGGCGACGATCTTTTCCACGCTCGGCAGGTATTTCATCTCCAGCCGGAACAGCGGGATATGGGTGTCGTAGCCGGTGACGCGTTCGACCGGGGCGACCAGGTCGTACATCGATTCTTCGGCCAGTCGCGCGGCGATCTCGGCGCCGAAGCCGGCGGTCTTCGCCGCTTCGTGCACGATCACGCAGCGTCCGGTCTTCGCGACCGATTCGCGGATGGTGTCGAAATCCAGCGGCTTCAGCGTCGCGACGTCGATGACTTCGGCGCTGATGCCGTCCTTCGCCAAGGCGTCGGCGGCTTCCAGCGTTTCCTTGACCTGCGCGCCCCAGGTGACGAGGGTGACGTCGCTGCCGTCGCGCAGCACGAAGCACACGTCCAGCGGCAGCGCTTCGCCATCGTCCGGTACTTCTTCCTTGTACTGGCGGTAGATGCGCTTGGGTTCCATGAAGATCACCGGATCCGGGTCGCGGATGGCGGCGAGCAGCAGACCGTAGGCGCGTTGCGGCGAACTCGGCAGCACCACGCGCAGGCCGGGCACGTTGGTGAAGATCGCCTCGTTCGCTTCCGAATGATGTTCCGGCGCACGGATGCCGCCGCCCCAGGGCACGCGCAGCACCATCGGGCAGGTCAGGCGACCGCGGGTGCGATACCGGAATCGCGCCGCGTGGCAGACGATGTGATCGACCATCGGATACATGAAGCCGTCGAATTGCGCTTCGGCCACGGGTTTCATGCCTTGCGATGCCAGGCCGACCGTCAGGCCGGCGATGGTGGTTTCGTCCAGCGGCGTGTCGAGCACGCGTTGCGGGCCGAAGGTCTGCTGCAGGCCGGCGGTGGCGCGAAACACGCCGCCGTTCACGCCGACGTCCTCGCCGAGCACGATGACCGTCTCGTCGTTGCGCATCTCGTAAGCGAGCGCCTGGGTGATGGCCTCGATAAGCGTGATCGCGGCCATCAGCGGCCCTCCCACTTCAGCGCATCGGCGCGCTGCGCGGCGACGTCGGCCGGCAATTCGGCGTAGAGGTAGTCGAACATCGCTTCCACGGGCTGCACCTTGGTCTCGAGATAGGCGTTCACTTCCTCGTCGGCGATGCGGTTGCATTCCTCCTTCCACTTGGCTTCTTCGGTTTCGCTCCAGACCTTCTCGGCGATCAGGAAGGTGCGCAGGCGGGTGAAGGGTTCGCGTTCCCAGGCGGCCTTCACTTCCTCTTCGCCGCGATAACGGCGGGCGTCGTCGGCCGTGGTGTGGTCGGACAAGCGGTACGTAACGAATTCGATCACGCTGCCGCCGTGGCCGTTGCGCGCGCGCAGGATGGCGTGGTCCATCGCCGCGCGCACCGCGATGATGTCGTTGCCGTCCACCTGCACGCAATCGAGACCGCCGGCCAGGCCCTTCTGCGCCAGCGTCTTGGCGCCGGTCTGCGCGTTGCGCGGTACCGAGATCGCCCATTGGTTGTTGATGATGCACTGGATGAAAGGCAGGGTGTAGGCGCCGGCCGCGTTGATCGCGGCGTAGGTGTCGGTCTTGCTCGAACCGCCATCGCCGACGCAGGCCACCGCCACGCGCGGTTCGCCGCGCAACTTGAAGGCGAGGGCGGCGCCGGCCGCGTGCAGGTTCTGCGTGCCGATCGGCACGCACCAGGAATAGTCGTGCGGCGGACCGGAGAAATCGTTGCCGCGCTCGTCGCCGCCCCAGTACATCAGCACTTCGCGCGGCTTCACGCCGCGCATGAACTGCGCGCCGTACTCGCGGTACGAGGGCGCGAAGACGTCGTCGTACTGCATCGCGCTGCCGATGCCGACATGGGTGGCTTCGTGGCCGAGGCAACTGGCGTAGGTGCCGAGCTTGCCGGTGCGCTGCAGCGCCACGGCCTTGGTGTCGAAACTGCGCACGAGCAGCATCTGCTTGAACAGTTCGACGAGGTTCTGGCGGTCCCTGGCGAATTCCGGCAGGTCGTCGCGGACCAGCCGGCCGTCGGGGCCGAGGTATTGCAGGTATTCGATGTCGAAAGTGGCTACGGTGGGCATCGGGGCGCTCCAGGCAGACCGTCTAGATAGCAGTCCGGGCCCGATGCTGGCAAGGCGCGGAAGTCCCCGGAACGGACGGGCGCGAACTCCGGCTCAATTCGATTGCGTACGGACAAAAAGAAAGCGCGGCCGAGGCCGCGCTTTCGGTCTTGCCTGGAACGCGAGGATCAGCGGCGCGGCACCGGCGCCGATGCCGTGGCGCTGTTGTTGGCCGGCTTGTTGTCCAGCGTCGAAGAGCTCACCGAGCCGCTCAGCGTCATCGCCGTGCCGGTCCAGCCGGGGGGCATGACGACGAAGACACTGACCACGTCCTTCTTCCCTTTCGGCAGGGTGCTGCCCGGGCAAGTCCAGGTGCTGCTGGTCGGCGTGCTGGTCTGCGGCGTGCAGGCGCCGAAGAAGCCGTACTGCGACGAGATCGACGTCACCGCGCTCGCAGGCGCGTTCAGGCTGAAGTCGAACTGAGGCGAGGTGGCGGAAGCGGTGCCGGCGTTGACGATCGTGGCCTTGAAAGCGACCGGCACGGTGGCGCTCAGGCGACCGACCGGCGGTGCGATCACCAGCTGCAGGTCGGTGCTGACGCTGAACAGCACGGTGGCGCTGGCGCTGTCGTTGCCGTGGTTCGGATCGGTGTTGGCGCCGGTGATGGCCGCGCCCAGGGTCAGCGACGAGAAGCTGTCGCCGGTCGTGGTGTTCACGTTCACCCGGAACATGCTGGCTTCGACGGCGATCGAGGCGCGATTGCAATGCACGATCGTGCCGCCGCTGCCGTCGGCCTGCGGCAGGCCGCAGGTCCAGCCGGAAGGAACGACGACGCTGACACGGGCCGGGGCCACGGCGATGGAGAAGTCGAGCTTCAGGCCCTGGCCGTCGTCCGGTCCAACGCTACCGGCGACGACGTCGAACTGCGCCTGCGTGCCGAGGTTGATCGGCGACGCCACCGCAGTGACGGTCGTATACAGGTCGGCCGTCGAGAAGCTGGCGGCGCCGAGATAGACGATGACCGGATCGTGGTCGGAAATGCGCAGGATCGAACCGGCGCTGAAGTCGTCGTAATCCTTCACCGGGAAATCCGAGTTCGTGCGTGCATGATCCTCGTCCACCACGAAATCGCTCAACGTGGCCTGGTTGGCCAGCGCATGGTCGAGCGATTGCGCGCTGCCGTCGAAGGCGAAGGAATAGCGTTCGTTGGCCGGATTCAGGTACGTCAGGTTGGTCAGGTTGGGTTCGACCAGGTCGGCGCCGTCGCCGGGCACCACGGTGGCGCTGTCGGCCGCCGGCGTACCCATGATCGTGCCCATGCTGTCGCCCAGGCCGTCGTTGAACTCGAAGGCGTTGAAGTCGCCGACCAGCACGATGCGCTCGCCCGGATCGGCGATCTGGCGCTGCTGGATGCGGTTGGCCAGTTCCACCGCCTGCTGATGGCGCTTGGCGCGGACACGGGCGCCGGCGGTCGCATAGCCGTTCGTGCCGCTGGAAATCGAGTTCGAGCTGCCCAGCGAACGCAGGTGGTTGACGACGACGGTGAGGTCTTCGGCGGCGCCGTTGGCCGCGTTGACGGTGGCATCGAGGAACAACGACGGGCGGTCGTTGAGGAAGTCGCCGTTCTGCGGGCAGCCGTTGGGCGCCGCGCCGACGTCGGTGACGTCGTTGCCGCTGGCGTCCTTGAACAGCGTGCACAGGCCTTCCTGCGCCACCGAATTGACGGTCACGCGCGGTACGCCGGCCGACACTTCCTCGGTCTTCACCAGGAAACCCACGTCGATGGCGCCGATGTCGTTGCCTTCGAACAGGTAGGCGACGTAGTGCGGCGCCGTCGCGCAACCGCTGTTGGCGATGACGTCGATCTTGGCCGCCAACGCGTCCAGCACCGCCTTCTTCTCGACTTCTACCGTGCCGATGATGTCGGGCGCGTTCATCGCCTGGCAGATCACCCGCGCGGCTTTTTCGAGGCGGTTGTTGTAGGTGGTTGCGCTGGCGACGGTATCGCCGTTGTTCGGGCCGGCGCCATCGTTGATGTTGTCGTAGAAGCGCAGCAGGTTGGCGCCGGCGACGGTGATCTCGTCACCGGCGGGCAGGCGCGCGAAGCTCGGGTTCGAACCCGGCACGATGACCGGCGTGCTGGAAGGATCCGGCAGGATGGTGAAGTTGCCGGCGAACACGTCCATCACGCCGACGAGGCCGGTGATGCCGTCGCCGACCGCCACGTCGAACGTCAGCGCGCTGCCGGTCTGGCCGCGGCCGCGAACGCGGATGCGTTCCATGTTCTGGTCGAAGATCGGGCCGGCGTAGCCGGGATAGAAAGCCGCTTCTGCGGAAGGCACGCCCGGTTCGCGGAACGGGCGGGCGACGCCGCCGATCACGCCGAAGAAGGTGTGGTCCGAGGTGACCACGCCGCTGCTCTCGTTGATGTTGCCGTCGCTCGGCGCGACCACGTCGAGGTCGGCGACCGACACGCGCATGCCCTCGAAGCGCTCGAGCACGTCGATCGGGAAGCTCGGGCCCGACATGGCCGAATCGATCGAAGTGGCGGCCGGCAAGGGATTGCCGCTGGACATCAGCGTGACGGTGGGCGTCACCAGTTCGGTGACCGGCGGCGTCCACGGGGTGGCCGAAGGAACGAATTCGGCCACGGTGCCGTTGACGGTCACCTGGTTGCCGACCGCGGCGGCGGCCGGCGGCGCGGAACTGGTGAAGACGAAGATGCCTTCCGAGGTCGCCGGGTCGGCATCGACCTCCGCATCCTCTTCCTGCAGGAAGAAGCCGCTGCCGGTCAGGGCGGTAACGATGCCACGCACGTAAACGGAAGAGCCGACGATCGGCGAACTGCTGCCAGGACCCTGCACGTCGTGGATCGGCGTGATCGGGAAGTCGTCGTTGTTGATCGGGCCCTGGCCCTGGCCGTCGGTGACGGTCGCGCCGGTCACGTTGGTGACGTTGACGAAGAAGCTTTGGTTGGCTTCCGCTGCGGTGTCGCCATTGACGGTCACATCGAACGTGTAGCTCGAGTTGCCGGAGCTGATGGTCTGCGAGGTCAGCGACTTGCCGACATAGTCGTTGTCGGTGGTGGTCGCGGTGCCGTCGGCCGTGGCGATGTCGAAGGTCACGCCACCGGCGCCGGCCGGCGAGGACAGGCTGACGGTGAAGCTGAAGGTCGTCGTGCCGCTATTGCCTTCGGCCAGCGTCACGTCATTGATCGACAGATTGGGCGTGACCGGTCCGCCGCCGCCATTCGGCGTCACCGAGAAATCGTCAATGGCCAGGCCGTGGTCGTTGCCGGAATCGTTGACGTCCACCCAGCGCAACCAGATTTCCTGACCGTCAGATACGGCGACCGGGAAGGTTAGCGTTCCCGAGACCGCAACACGGTTGGCGGGATCGTTTCCGTTCAGAGCGCCCGCAGTCGTAGTGAACTTGGGACTGTTGTAGCCGAAGGCCGCGCTGACCCAACCGCTGCTAGGCGTGTTGGCGTCGGTGATGGTGCCGGCAGCCGCCACTTGGTATTCGAATGCAAGCGGTTGGGCGACAGGTGTGGCATTGCCGCCGTCCCGCCACTGCTCGCCGTTGTAGGCGATGGTAAGCGAATCGATGTTTCCACCGGTGTTGTTCACCAGGCGCACGGCATAGTGGATCGTGCCGGTTCCGCCCGAGCCGACACTGCCGAGTGCGCGTTCCGTCGAGCCGGCGGCGCCGAAGCTGTACTGCGCGCCGGTATTCGAGCTGCCGGTGCCGGGCGTGTAGGTGGTTCGTACCGAATACCAACCCGCGAGAGTCGAATTGTCCGTCCAGGCCGGTGTGCCTGTATTGGCCAGGGTGTCGAAGTTTTCCGTCTTCGCCACACCCAGCGAAGTCAGGCTGACTTGGGCTTGTGTCGTGGGTACTGCAAAGGCCAGCAACAGAAGGGCGGATACAAGTCGCAGACTCGGGCGCATGGGCATCTCTCGAAGTCGGTGGTCGGGCCGGGGACGGCACGAACCTCCGACGCCGCGATGGCGTCGCCTGATCGATCCCCCCGGAACGCAGCCGGATTCCCCCCGGCTACCGGGCGATTCTAGCCATTAAGCGAGTGTATTTCGATGACAGGCTCGGGTCCTTTGCCGATGAATGGGTTAGGCTAGACAGCTCAAGTTGTTCCGCACCAAGTCATTCGGCCGCCATGTCCCAGACCCCCAACCAGCGCCCGCTCGAAGCGGGCATCACCACCGATCTGCGCGACCGCCTCAGTTACGGCGGTTACCTGCAGTTGCAGACCCTGCTGTCGGCGCAAACGCCGCTGTCGAACCCGCCGAACCACGACGAGATGCTTTTCATCATCCAGCACCAGACCTCGGAGCTGTGGATGAAGCTGGTGATCCACGAGCTGAGTGCGGCCATCGCCCATCTGCAGCGCGACGAGCTCGATCCGTGCATGAAGATGTTCGCGCGGGTGAAGGCGATCCAGAAGCAGCTGACCGAGCAGTGGTCGGTGCTGGAGACGATGACGCCGGCCGACTACATGGGTTTCCGCCACATCCTGGGACCCGCCTCGGGCTTCCAGTCGGCGCAGTACCGCACGATCGAATTCCTGCTCGGCAACAAGAACGCCGACATGCTGCGCGTGTTCGCGCACGACGAAGCCACGCAGGCGGAACTGCGTCGCGTGCTGCAGGCGCCGAGCCTGTACGACGAGTTCCTGTGTCACCTCGCGCGCCGCGGCCACGCAATCCCGGCCGGCAGCCTGCAACGCGACTGGTCGCAGCCGCACCGGCACGAGCCGGCCCTGGTGCCGGTGTTCCAGCGCATCTACGAAGACACCGAAGCGCACTGGGATGCCTACTACTTCTGCGAACTGCTGGTGGATCTGGAAGTGAACTTCCAGCTCTGGCGTTTCCGCCACATGAAGACGGTCGAACGCATCATCGGCTACAAGCCCGGAACCGGCGGCAGCTCCGGCGTGGCCTTCCTCAAACAGGCGCTGGAACTGACCTTCTTCCCGGAGCTGTTCGAAGTGCGCACCGCACTGACGCCGCGCGGCTGAGGCGGAGCTGGCTTGCCTCGTAGGCTGGGCTGGCAAGCCCAGCCCTGGGTCGCGCGCCATGCTGGGCTTGCCAGCCCAACCTACGCTCGGATCCATCCGATGCTGCGGCGCAACATAGATTCAGGTTTGACGGGCGATGCCGCAGCAGGTACACCTTCCGGGCCTTGCGGTCGCCCGAAGCAGGTGGCCGTGCAGCCCAATTCGTTACTTAAGCCTTTCCAGGGAGAGACCGCATGAGCGGTGCAGCAAGTACGCAGGATTCGGCCCCGTTGCCGGAATTCAAGCAGGTCA